>CAZKQE010000504.1:0-1504 GCA_964554725.1 uncultured bacterium | reverse complement strand
ACCCGGTCCCGCCGGCCGCGCGCCGGCGATGCCCGGCGCGCGCGCCTCCCGCGAGGGAGCCTAGAGCCGCACGATCTTGGGCGAGCGCCGGCCGCGGAGCGCGTTCCGGGTGTCCACCACGCCGCGCGCGTGGCGCACCACCTCGCCGTAGGGGAACTCGGGGTGCGCGGTCGCGATGACGACGCAATCGAAGCGCCGCAGCCGCCCGGGCGTGAGCGGCACGCTGCGGCGCCAGCGCCCGCCGAACTGGAGGCGCGGGACGTGCGGGTCGCTGTACTCGACCCGCGCGCCGCGCTGCTCGAGCGTGGTCATGATGTCGAGCGAGGGGCTCTCACGCGTGTCGTCGATGCCGCCCTTGTAGGCGACCCCCAGCACCAGCACGCGCGCGCCCTTCACCGCCAGGCCGCGGCGGTTGAGGCTCTCGGCGACCAGGTCCACCGCGTGCGCGGGCATCTGGCCGTTCACGTGGCCCGCGAGCTCGATGAAGCGCGCCTCGAACCCGGTCGAGCGGGCCTTCCACGACAGGTAGAAGGGGTCGATCGGGATGCAGTGGCCGCCGAGGCCGGGGCCGGGATAGAAGGGCATGTTCACGCTGCGGAACGTGTTCTCGAGCAGCTTCACCATCTCCGCCACCTGGGTCGAGGAGACCGGCACCACGCGGTCGAGACGCTGGGCGTAGAGCCGGCACGCCAGCTCGGTGCAGGCGGGGGTGACGCCGCCGACCACCTTGGGGATGTTGCGGGTGTTGAAGCGCGGGTTGCCCGGGTCCACGCGCTCCGGCGAGAAGGCGAGGAAGAAGTCGCGTCCGACGCGCAGTCCCGACTCCTGCAGCAGCGGGAGGATGAGCTCCTCGGTGGTGCCGGGGTAGGTCGTGCTCTCGAGCACCACCAGCTGTCCGCGGTGGACGTGACGCGCCACCTCCTTGGCGGCGGCGACGATGTAGGAGACGTCCGGGTCGCGCTGCTTGGAGAGCGGCGTGGGGACGCAGATGTTCACGGTGTCCGCCCGCCGCAGGACGCCGAAGTCGGTGGTGGGCCGCAGGCGCCCGGCGCGGACCAGGGCCCGCACGTCCGTGTGCCGGACGTCCTGGATGTACGAGCGGCCGCGGGCGAGCTGGGCGACCCGCGCCTCGTCGATGTCGATCGCCCACACCTCGTAGCCGGCCTTGCCGAACTCGACCGCCAGCGGCAGGCCGACGTAGCCGAGTCCGATGACGCCGAGCCGGGCCGTGCGGCGGTCGATCCGGGTGGCCAGCGCGCCCGCGGGAGAGGTGGGAGAGGAGCGGGGCCGGCGGGGCATAGGCGCGCGACGGTAACAGGCGGCGCGGGGAGGGTCAACGCGGCGGGGCGCCGCGCGCGGCCGCGACGGCGGATTCCCCTTGACGTCCGCCGCGCGCCGACCGGAGACTGGGCGCCAGGCGAAGCGGGGTTCTCTGTCCGACGCGTGCTCCCCGGCTTCCGGCGCCCTTGAGAGAAGCGGCCTTGCCACGCATCCTGGCGCCGGG
>CAZKQE010000503.1:0-1512 GCA_964554725.1 uncultured bacterium | reverse complement strand
CAGCGCGGCTCGCGCTCCCGGTAGCGGAGCATCCGCGACTTGAGCCAGCGCACGCCGATCAGGTCGTAGAGGCCGCGCCACAGCCGGTTGCCGACCCCGTACTTCGACGCCCCGTGCCGGCGCGGGCGGTGGGAGAGCGGCACCTCGACCAGGCGCGCCCCGCGGAACATGCACAGCGCCGGGAGGAACCGGTGGGCGCCCGCGAACATCGGGATCCCCTCCAGCGCCTCGCGCCGGTAGGCCTTGAACGAGCAGCCGATGTCGGTGAGCGGGTCCCCGAGCACCGCGCGGCGCACCCCGTTCGCGACCCGCGACGAGATCCGCCGCACCCAGTCGTCGCGGCGGCGGGCCCGCACGCCCGAGACCACGTCGGCCCCTTCGAGCGCCTCGAGCAGCCGCGGCAGGTCGGCGGGGTCGTTCTGCAGGTCGGCGTCGAGCGTCACGATCACCGCGCCGCGCGCGCGCCGCAATCCGGCGGCGATCGCGGCGCTCTGGCCGTGGTTCCCCGCCAGCAGCACCGGGACCACCCGCGGGTCGCGGGCCGCCTCGCGCACCAGCCACTCGGCGGTGCCGTCGCGGCTGCCGTCGTCCACCGGGACCAGCTCGTAGCTGCGCCCCACCCGGGCGAGCGCCGCGCGCAGCTCGTCGAACCGCGGCACGATGTTCTCGCGCTCGTCGTAGGCCGGGATGACGACCGAGAGCTCGGGCGGCCCGGCGACCGCCGGCGCGCGCTCGGCGGCGGGCCGGCCGGCGGCGACGGGGGCGGTCCCGGCCGTGCGGGCCGGGGCGTCGGTGAGGGGCGCGTCCATGGCGGAAGTGTGCCGGGCGGCGCGGCGCTTGTCCAACCGACCGGCGCGGCCCGGGCGGCCCCCGCGCGGGGCGCGCGCGGGCCATGGACAGGCCCCCGGCCCTTTGCGTACCTTCCCCCGGTCGCGACCGACCGCACCGATCCCCGTGTCCGCCCGGAGAACGCCATGCCGAGCCCCGCCCGACGTCCCCTGGTCCTCGCCTGCGCCGGCCTCCTCGCCCTGGGGCTGGTCTCCTGCTTCCACGACGTGGGCGACTGCCCGACCTGCCCGCAGCCCCGCAGCAGCAGCCTCGACGTCGTCGTCAGCAAGAACGGCCTGGTGGACTCGGTCCACGTGGCCGTGGACGGCGGCGCGCAGGTCACCGTGCGGCGGGACCGCCGCCACACCTTCGCCGGGCTCAGCCGCGGGGACCACGACGTGCTCGTCACGCGCTGGTTCTTCATCGACGGCCTGCTCAGCTCGCGGACCTCGACCGTGCGCGTCCGCCTCGAGCGCGGCGAGGCCCGGACGCTCGTCTTCCACAACGATTTCCCGCTGATCGCCGCCGCCCCCGCGCCGCCCGCGACGACCGCCGGCCGCGGGCGCCCGCCGCTCGCGACCCTGCGGGGCTAGGCTCCGCGTGACGACGGCCGGGCGGCTGCGTCGCGCGGACGGCTTCCCGCTCCGGACGGGCCGGCGGGCCGCGGCCCCGCCCGTCGCGCAC
>CAZKQE010000502.1:0-1514 GCA_964554725.1 uncultured bacterium | reverse complement strand
GTCAATGCCCGCGCCCGGCTCCGCCGGCCGCGCCGGCCCCGCGCAGGCGGGCGAGCGCCGCACGCGCCAGCGCCGCCGGGTCCGCGCCGTCGCTCTCGAGCCGCGTCGCCTCGACCTGGTGCCGGAACCAGGTGCGCTGCCGCTTGGCGAGCTGGGCGGTGCGCAGCGTGACCCGCGCCTCGGCCCCCGCGCGGTCGAGGCGGCCGGCGATCAGCGCCATCGCCTCGTCGTAGCCGATCGCCCGCAGCGCCGCCAGCGCCGGGCCGCGCCCGGCCGCGAGCAGCGCGCGCGTCTCCTCGACCAGCCCGTGCTCGAACATCCATCCGCTGCGGCGCGCGATCCGCGCGCGCAGCGTCGCGGGGGGCACCGTCAGCTCGAGCACGTGCCAGCGCCCGGCGGCCGCGGCGCCGGTCGGCCGCGCATGCCACCACGAGAGCGGCCGGCCGCTGATCTCGAACACCTCGAGCGCGCGCACGATCCGCTGCCCGTCGCGCGGCGCGAGCCGGCCGGCGCTCGCGGGGTCCACCGCCGCGAGCCGCAGGTGGAGCGTCTCGGGACCCTCCGCCGCCAGCTCGCCACGCAGCCGCTCCCGCACCGCCGGGTCCCGCGGCGGGGCCGGGGCGAGCCCCTCGCACAGCGCCTTCAGGTAGAGCCCGGACCCGCCCACCAGCAGCGGCCGGCGCCCGCGCGCGCGCAGCGCGGCGCGCACCGCGCCGGCGGCGCGGGCGAACCAGCCCGCGCTCGGGTCCTGGCCGAGCCGCAGCGCGTCGAACAGGTGGTGCGGGAGCGCCGCGCGCTCGGCCGGGGAGGGCTTGCCGGTGCCGACCTCGAGCTCGGCGAACACCTGGCGCGAGTCGCAGCAGACGACCTCGGCGTCGAGCTCCACGGCGAGCGCCTCGGCGAGGTCGGTCTTGCCGGTGGCGGTGGCCCCCACCACCGCGATCGGGACCGGGGCCGGGCTCACCTCCGGCCCCGCGCCGCGCCGGCGCCCCGGGTCACGCCCCGCTCAGCCGCGGCCGAACCGGCGGTGCAGGTCGTCGAGCGCCATGCGCACGAAGGTCGGGCGGCCATGCGGGTCCCCGTGCGGCCGGGAGGTCGCGAACAGCCGGTCGAGCAGCACCCGCATCTCGTCCTGCGTGAGCGGGTCCCCCGCCCGCACCGCCGCGTGACAGGCGTAGGAGCGCGCCAGCCGCTCGGTGAGGTCGTCGTGCGCCGCGCGCCCGGTGTCGTCCGCGACCCCGTCGAGCACGTCCTGGAGCAGGCCCGCCGGACGGTCGTCGCGGAAGCCGGCGGGCAGCCCGCGGATGACCACCGTCGGCGGCCCGAGCGGCGCCAGGTCCCACCCGAGCTGCTGGAGCGCCGGCCCGAGCTCGAGCAGCAGGTCGAACTGGTCGCGCGAGAGGTCGACCAGCGCCGGGAACAGCAGCTGCTGCGAGGCGCCGCGCCGGCCCTCGAGCCGCGCGCGGGCCTCCTCGTAGAGGATGCGCTCGTGCGCCGCGTGCTGGTCGACGATC
>CAZKQE010000501.1:0-1515 GCA_964554725.1 uncultured bacterium | reverse complement strand
GGAGCCCGGCGGCGCCGCGGCAGCGCGCGGGCCGGGCCGTCGGCGCGGACCCGAAGCGCCGGCCGCCGGCGTCACGGCCCGTCCCGCACCAGCACCAGCGCCACCGGGACCCACTGCCCCGCGACCGGCCGGCGGACCCGCGCCGCCTGCCGCAGGCCGGTGGCCTCGAGGCTCTCGATGCCGGCGTCGCTCCACGGGAAGAGCCAGGCCGGCTGGGTGAACTCCCAGCGGTCGGTCTCGACCACGACGCGGCCGGGATGTCGCGCGAGCAGCTCGCGCAGTTCCTCCCGGGTGGCGGGCAGCGGGCGCACCCGGTCGGCCCGCTCCCGCCCCGCCGCGTACCGCATCGCGCGGACCGAGCCGGCGAGGATGAGGTCGTCGGGTCCCGCCAGCCGCCGCACCGCCTCGCCCGCCTCGACCAGACCGGTGTAGGTGGCGTGGAGCGGGCTGCGGTCGCGCGCGAGGACGAGCGGCACGAACCCGAGCGCGAGCAGGGCGAGCGCCAGCGCCTGCGCCCGCCCGCGCGACCCGAGCGGACGCGCCAGCCACGCCACCGCCGCCGTCACGCCGAGCGCCGCCAGCACGGCGAGGAACGGCAGCGCCGGCAGGAGGTAGCGGCCGTCCTTCTCGGGGGCGAGCGACATCACCGCGACCACGACGAGCGGCGGGCCGGCGATCAGCGCCCGGTGCGCCGGCGCCGGGCGCCCGAGCCGCGCCGCCCCCAGCAGGACGAGGAGCAGCGCGGCCCAGCCGCCGGCGAACGCCGGCGCGGTCCACAGGTAGTGGAGCGCCGGCCGGTCGAAGTAGGACGGGACGCCGCCCTGGTCGGCCAGCACACCCCCCTTCCAGAGCAGGTAGGGCGCCGCGAACAGCGCCAGGCAGCCGGCGGGCAGGAGCAGCTTGCGCAGGCGTTGCGCCGCGGGCAGCCCGCGGCAGGCGACCCAGTAGTGGAGCCCGAGGATGGGCCCGACGAGGAGGGCCGCGTACCACTTCATCGCCGCCACCCCCACCGCCGCCAGCCCGGCGACCAGGTCGTGGCGGTCCGCGCGCGGCTGCGCGCGCACGCTTCCCAGCGCGAGCGCCAGGCCGAGCATCCCGACCGCGAACGGTCCGTCGATGAGCAGCAGGTGGCTGTGGTGGAGATAGCCCGGGTTCACCGCCAGGAACAGCGCGGCGCAGAGCCCGGCGTGGGTCCCGGCCACCCGCCGCCCGAGCCGGAACGTCAGCAGGATGCCCGCCAGGTTGATGAGCAGCGTCATGCCCCGCATCCCCGCGAGCCCCCACCCGGGCAGCGCGCCCGGGGCGAGCGTCAGCGGCACCACCGGCAGGTGCTCGCGGTACGCCTCGGGTCGCAGCAGGCTGGCCGGGTCGGCGATCAGGTCGCGCACGATCGCGGCGTAGAGCGCCTCGTCCGGCCACAGGCGGTCGGTGTGGAGGGACGGCAGCCGCAGGAGCAGCGAGACGAGCAGGATCGCCCCGAGCAGCGCCCCGGCCACGCGCCCGCCCTCGAGCGCG
>CAZKQE010000500.1:0-1524 GCA_964554725.1 uncultured bacterium | reverse complement strand
TCGCAGGCGGATCATGTAGACCCCGGCCGCGAGTCTCCCACCGTCACCGAGCCGGACCGCGTGCGCGCCCGGGCCGAGTGCCCCCACCTCGCGCGATCCGACCTGTCGGCCGTGGACGTCGAACATCTCGAGCCATGCCGGTTCGGGACTCGCGAGCGAGAACGCGACCACCGGATCGCCGGCCGACGGGTTGGGCGTCAGCCCGCGCAACGCGAACGCCAGTGCCGGCACCGTGACCCAGGTCTCGGCGGTCCGCTGTTCGACGCCCTCGTCGAGGTAGGCGAGCCGGTAGGCGTAGCGGGCGCCGGGGGTGACCGCGCGGTCCTCGTGGCGGAGCGTGCCGGTGCCGTCGGCGAGGACGGATGCGATCGGCTCCCAATCGCTGGCCTCGCCGCGGCGCTCGACGGTGGCGCGCAGCGCCCTGCCGCCGGGCGCCTGCCACGCGAGCCGCACGAGTCCCGGCTCCGCCTCGGCGCTCACCAGCGACAGCAGCACCGGCACCGGGCCGTCCACGCCGATCCGGAGCGCGCGCACGTGCGCGGTGACATCGTACCAGGTGAGGATCGCCCCGCCGGCTCCGTCCTCCACCATGCGCGGGCGTCGCGACGCCCAGAGCGTCGGCAGCACCCGGCCATCGGCCGGCCAGCCGGGCGCGAGGGTCCCATCGCCCCGCAGGCGATGGACGACCACCGCTCCGTCCTCGAGCCCCGGGGGCCCGGGGTACCTCGACCACCCCAGATAGGCCCCGCCCATTCCGTCGCCGGCCAGGTCCTGTTCGTCGTCGAAGGTGGCGGTGTTGTCGGTGACCCTGAGCCCGTCCACCGGCCAGCCGGGATGGCGCGAGCCGTCGGAGCGGATGCGCGATGCGAACACGTCGTCGTCGCCGAAGTCCCGCTCGTCGGCCCAGGTGAGCAGCACGCCGTCCGCTCCGTCCGGCACCATCCGGATCCCGTGCCGCTCGTCGGGCGCGAGACACACCGGCACCCCTCCTTCGGGCCAGCCCGGAGCGAGCGCGCCGTCGCCGGTGAAGCGGATCAGGTAGTAGTCGTCATCGGCCGTGGGCCCCAGGGTTGCCAGGGAGAGATAGGCGCCGCCTTCACCGTCCGGCATGATCTGGCGCCGCGCGCGATCGGCCGCGATCCGCCTGCCGTTCCCGGGCCAGCCGGGTGCGATGCTGCCATCGGAGCGTACGCGCTGCACGTAGGCATCGAATGGTCCGTCGCGGAGATCCGCCCAGACGATGAACACACCCCCCGCGCCATCGGCGGCAAGCCGCGGGGCCCGCTGCTCACCCGGGTCGTTGCACACGGGAAGCCCGTTGGGGGGCCAGCCGGCGGCCACCTGGCCGGTGGAGGTAAGGTGCTGGAGATGGATGTCGAAGGAGGTGATGTCGTCCCAGGTGACGAAGACCCCACCGGCACCATCCGAAACGGCGGCTGCGGCGAACTGGTGCCCGGTCGCCCGGGTCGCGGCGACGCCGTTCTCGATCCAACCGGGGGCGATGCTGCCGTCGGCGAGGATGCG
>CAZKQE010000499.1:0-1528 GCA_964554725.1 uncultured bacterium | reverse complement strand
CCGACCGTGACGCGGTGATCGAGCGGGCCCTGCGCCGCGCCGCGCTGTGGGACGAGGTGAAGGACCGGCTGCACCAGTCCGCCCTGGCGCTCTCGGGCGGCCAGCAGCAGCGCCTGTGCGTCGCGCGCAGCCTGGCGCCCGAGCCCGACGTGATCCTGCTCGACGAGCCGACGGCCTCGCTCGACCCGGCCGGCACCGCGCGCATCGAGGAGCTGATCCACGAACTGAAGCGCGACGTCACGGTCGTCATCGTGACCCACACCATGCAGCAGGCCGCGCGGCTATCCGACCGGACGGCGTTCTTCTATCTCGGCGAGCTGATCGAGGCCGGGCCGACGACGCAGATCTTCACGGCGCCGCAGGACCCGCAGACCGAGGCCTACGTGACCGGGCGGTTCGGATGACGGCCGGTCCGGCCGCGCCGTCGGCCCCGGCCCCGGCCGTCCCCGCGCGCGCCGCGACGCCCGGACAGCCCGGGCCGCCCGACGGGGGCGCCCTGCGGGCCGAGGCCTATTCCTTCTGGTACGGCCCCCGCCAGGTGCTGTTCGACATCTCGCTCACGGTGGCGCCGCGCGGCGTGACCGCGCTCATCGGCCCCTCCGGCTGCGGCAAGTCGACGTTCCTGCGCTCGCTCAACCGGCTCCAGGAGCTGCTGCCCGACACCCGCTACACCGGCGACATCGTGTTCGGCGGCGGGTCGATCTTCGCCCGCGGCGTCGACCCGGTGGACCTGCGCCGCCGCATCGGGATGGTGTTCCAGCGGCCCAACCCGTTCCCCAAGAGCATCTTCGACAACGTGGCCTACGGACCGCGGGTCGGCGGGTCGGCGCACGAGGACGACCTGCCCGCGGTGGTCGAGCGCTCGCTGCGCCGCGCGGCCCTGTGGGACGAGGTGAAGGACCGTCTCGACGATCCCGGCACCTCGCTCTCGGGCGGCCAGCAGCAGCGGCTCTGCATCGCCCGCGCGCTGGCCAACGAGCCCGACGTGCTGCTGATGGACGAGCCGTGCTCGGCGCTCGACCCCATCGCCACCCAGCGCATCGAGGAGCTGATCGTCGAGCTGAAGCGCGACGTCACCATCATGATCGTGACCCACAACATGCAACAGGCGGCCCGGGTCTCCGACCGGACCGGCTTCTTCTATCTCGGCCGGCTGGTCGAGTTCGGGGCGACCCAGCAGATCTTCACCGCCCCGGCCGACGAGCGTACCGAGGCCTATATCACCGGGAGATTCGGATGAACGGCGCACCCGTGCGGCACTTCCACGAGGAGCTCTCGCACCTCAAGCAGCGCCTGATGGCCCTCTCGGGCGAGGCGGAGGAGGCCATCGGCAACGCGGTCGAGGCCCTGCTCCGGCGGGACCGGACGCTGGCGGCGGAGGTCATCCGCGGCGACCGGACCATCAACACGCTGGAGAGCGCCATCGAGGAGCAGGCGTTCCAGCTCATCGCCCTGCACCAGCCCATGGCGCGGGACCTCCGGCTCATCTTCTCCGCCATCAAGATCGTGCACGACCTCGAGCGGGTGG
>CAZKQE010000498.1:0-1535 GCA_964554725.1 uncultured bacterium | reverse complement strand
CCCGAGCGTCATCGCCTCCACCTGATCGTGGGTGACGTACACCATGGTCGCCCGCAGGCGCTGGTGGAGGCGGTGGATCTCACCCCGCATCTGGACGCGCAGGCGCGCGTCGAGGTTCGACAGCGGCTCGTCGAACAGGAACACGCGCGGGTGGCGGATCATCGCGCGTCCCAGCGCGACGCGCTGGCGCTCGCCGCCGGACAGCGCCGGCGGCGGGCGCCCGAGCATGCCTTCGAGCCCCAGCAGCGCCGCGGTCTCGCGCACGCGCTGCTCGATCTCGGCCGCCGGACGCTTGCGCAGGCGCAGGCCGAAGGCCATGTTCTCGAACACGGTCATGTGCGGGTAGAGCGCGTAGTTCTGGAACACCATCGCGATGTCGCGCGCCCCCGGGGGCACGCCGTTGACGACCTCGCCCGCGATCGCGATCTCCCCCTCGCTCACCTCCTCGAGCCCGGCGATCATCCGCAGCAGGCTCGACTTGCCGCAGCCGGAGGGGCCCACGAGCACCAGCAGCTCGCCGCTGGCGACCGAGAGGCTGACCCGGTCCACCGCGGGCGGGCCGGCCGCGTAGCGCTTCGACACCGATCGGAGTTCGAGTTCGGACATGGCGGGAGGGGTCCGGGGACGGGCTCGGGCGCGGCGCCCGCGGACCGGACGGCCGTCGCCGCGCGGGATCCGGACGGGCCGGGGCAACCTAACGAATGCGGTCCGGGGACGCAACGACGGCGCGCGGGCGGGTTGCGCCGCGCCGCCGGCGGTGCGAGGGTCGCCGCCACGGCGCCCGCCGGGCGCGGGGCCGACGGCGGGTCGCGAGGGGGGGAACGATGGGATTCCTCGACGGCAAGGTGGCGGTGGTGACCGGCGGCAACCGGGGGATCGGGCGGGGCATCGCCGCGGCCCTGGCCGGCGAAGGAGCGCGGGTCGCGCTCAGCGCGCGCTCGGCCGGGGCGGCCGAGGAGGCCGCCGCCGCGATCGGCGGGGGGGCGCTCGGGATCGCCTGCGACGTGCGCTCCCACGAGGCGGTGCGGGCCCTGTTCGAGCGGGTGGAGCGGGAGGCGGGGGGCGTCGACATCCTGGTGAACAACGCCGGCGTCGGCATCTTCGCGCCGGTCGCGGACCTCACCCCCGAACAGTGGCGCACGGTGATCGAGACCAACCTCGACGGGGTCTTCTACTGCTGCCACGAGGCGATCCCGATCATGCGGCGACGCGGCGGCGGCTACATCCTGAACCTCTCGTCGCTGGCGGGGCGGAACGCGTTCCCGGGCGGCGGCGCCTACAACGCCAGCAAGTTCGGCCTCAACGGCTTCAGCGAGGCCCTCATGCAGGAGGTGCGCTACGACGGCATCCGGGTCTCCTACCTGATGCCGGGCAGCGTCGCCACCGAGTTCGGCCGCGGTCTGCAGACGAAGGAGGACTGGGCGCTCCGCCCGGCGGACGTCGCGGAGGTGGTGCTCGACCTGCTCCGCTCGCCCGCCCACGCCCTCTACAGCCGGGTCGAGATGCGCCCCAGCCGCCCGCCGAAGCGGGGCTGA
>CAZKQE010000497.1:0-1535 GCA_964554725.1 uncultured bacterium | reverse complement strand
GCGGAAGCGGCCACGGTCGGCGACAGCGGCCCGGCGGCGCGCCCGCGGGCGATCTTCGCGCGCGCCCGCGGCAGGTCGCCCGCCAGCGCCCACGCCTCGGCCGCCAGCATCGCCCGTCGCGGGTTGCGGTTGAGCTCGAAGGCCCGCTCCAGCTCGGGCGCGGCGAAGCGCGGCTCGCCGAGGTCCATCGCCCGCTGTCCCAGCCAGCCGTGGAGGTGGGCGAGGTGCGGCTCCGCGAGCCCGGGCGGCCGCTCGACCAGCGCCCGCGCGCGCCGCAGGGTCGCCGGCCCGCTCGCGTTCACCAGCAGCCAGCCGCCCGCCTGCAGCACGAGCAGCGGCAGCACGCACAGCAGCGCCCCGCGCAGGCGCGCCTCGGGGACCCGCGCGAGCGCCGCCGCCGCGGCCAGCGTGAGCGTGAGCCCGCCCAGCACGCCGAGGTCCCAGTCGCGATGGGCGCCGAGGCCGTGCTGGTTGGCGGGCACCAGCCACAGGAGCGGCAGCAGCACCGCCGCGCCCGCGAGCAGCGGGCCGGCCTCGCGGGCGCGCACCAGCGCGAGCAGCGCCGACCGGCCCGCCAGCCAGGGGGCGAGCAGCGCGAGCGGGGCGACCAGGGCCAGCGTGTTGAGCAGGTCCGCGGGCGGGATCATCCGCGCCACGGCACCGAGCGCCCCCGCCATGTCGCGCAGGTCCATGCCCAGCTGGCGGCCGCCGCCCAGCGCGGCCATCGCCGCGGCGGCGAGCGCGGCGGCGACGGCGGCGAGCACGAGCAGCGCCCGGCGCCCGGCGGGCCGGTCGTCGGGCGCCGCCGGGCCGAGGGCGCGCCACGCGAGCGGGAGCAGCAGCACCAGCCCCAGCCGGTGGCTCAGCGCCACCACCAGCCAGGCCCCCGCCACCCGCGCGGCCTGACGGCGCCCGGCGAGCGGGGACAGCATCTCGGCCCACCACCAGACCGCGCTCGCCAGCAGCAGCCCGGCGGACTCGGCGTAGCCGGCGAACGCCTGCAGCCCGCCCGAGAGCGCGAGCGCCGCCACCGCGGCCGCCCGCGACGACGCCGGCACCCCGAGCCGGCCCGCGACCCGCCACAGCCCGGCGAGGAACGCCAGCGCGAGCGCCAGCGAGACCAGCGAGACGCCCTGCCCGAGGGTGAGGCCGAGCCGCCGCAGCCCGATCGGGGCCAGGAAGTCCACCACGATGTCGAGCGGGTTCGCGTGGAGGCGGGTGGACCACTCGGCGAGCGTCACCGGGATGAGGTCGGCGGAGAAGATCGCCATCGCCCGCAGCCGCACCTGGGTGTCGCCGAGGAAGTGGGCGCTCTCGCGCAGCGGGAAGGCGATGACGAAGGCGGCCGTCGCCGCGACCGCGATCGCGACGGCGCGCGAGCGCACCCGCAGGAGCGCCGGCGCCGCCGCCGCGGCCAGCAGCAGGCCCCAGCGCGCGCCGTCGGGGAGCGAGCGGAACCCGTTCACGCCCCAGAAGCGGTTGTCCGCCGGCGGCGCCAGCGCGAGCAGCGCGCCCCAGATCGCCAGAGCCGCGAG
>CAZKQE010000496.1:0-1559 GCA_964554725.1 uncultured bacterium | reverse complement strand
GCCCGCGAGCGCAGCACCGAGTCCGCCCTCCTCGAGCTCGCGCGACGCTCGTGGCCGACGCCGGCGATCGTCGGGCTGGCGCTCGCCGAGCGCCGCGCCGGCGGCGGCGCGGCGGCCGCCTCGGGCGAGCGGCGGCTCGACGGCCCGGCGGCCGTCCCGGCCGGCAGGGAAGCGGGCTCCCTCGATCTGCTCGGGAACTGGCAGCCCGCCGCGGGAGCGGCCACCCCGTCCGCTTGAAACGCCGGCCGCGGGGCGGCATGCTGCCGCCGACCCGGCCACCCCCGCTCCCTGCAGTCCCGCGCGCCGGCGCCCCCACGACCCCGGGATCCCTCATGGGACGCATCTTCGAGACCCGCAAGGCCACGATGTTCGCGCGCTGGGACCGCATGTCCAAGGCATTCGCCCGCATCGGCAAGGAGATCACGATCGCGGTGCGGGCGGGCGGCCCCAGCCCCGAGAACAATCCGGCGTTGCGCCGCATCATCCAGAACGCCCGCGCGCTCAACATGCCGAAGGACAAGGTCGAGGCGGCGATCCGCCGGGCCTCCGGGCAGGACCAGGCCGGCTACGAGGAGATCCTCTACGAAGGCTACGGGCCGCACGGGATCGCGGTGATGGTCGAGGCCGCCACCGACAACACGGTGCGCACGGTGGCCAACGTGCGGTCGCACTTCAACAAGTACGGCGGCAACCTGGGCGCCAACGGCAGCGTCGCCTTCCAGTTCAAGCGGATGGGGGTGTTCCGCCTCGACCCCGCCGGGCTCGACGCGGAGGCCCTCGAGCTGGACCTGATCGACCACGGGCTCGAGGAGATGGGCGAGTCCACCGGCGAGAAGGGCGAGCCGCAGCTCGTCATCCGCTGTGCGTTCGCCGACTTCGGGCGGCTGCAGAAGGCGATCGAGGACCGCGGGATCACCCCGCGATCGGCCGAGTCCGAGTACATCGCCCAGACGCCGATGACGCTCCCCGAGGAGCGCGCCGCCCAGGTGCTCAAGATGGTGGACGCGCTCGAGCAGGACGAGGACGTCCAGCGCGTGTTCCACAACCTCGGCTGAGCGGCCGGGCTCCGCCCGCCCGCCGCGCTCCACCCGCTCCGCGCCCGGCTGCGCTATCCTGCGGGGCGTCGCCATGATCCCCTTCGAACCCATCGGCACCGTCCGCAGCCCGTTCACGGACACCGGCCAGATCCCCAAGGGTCCGGGCGCCCGCCACGACGCCGAAGGCGTGCTCGAGATCCGCCCCGATCTGGAGCCGGGGCTGCTCGACATCGACGGGTTCTCGCACCTCTACGTGCTGTGGGTGTTCGACCGCGCGGACGGATGCGACCTGATGGCGCACCCGCCGATCGACGACCGGCCGCACGGGGTGTTCGCCACCCGGTCGCCGCGGCGTCCCAACCCGGTCGGCCTCTCGGTCGTGCGGCTGCTGCGCCGCGACGGGCCACGCCTGCACGTGCGCGGCGTGGACATGCTCGACGGTTCGCCGATCGTGGACCTCAAGCCCTATCTCTCGAGCGTGCCGGCGGAGGAGATCCGCCGCGGCTGGCTGGCCGAGGCCGA
>CAZKQE010000495.1:0-1559 GCA_964554725.1 uncultured bacterium | reverse complement strand
GGCCGGCCCCGCGGCGCCGGGTGCCGCCGGCACGCCGGCCGCCCGCAGCGAGGCCGCGAGCCCCGGCGCCTCGACGATCACGTGCAGGCCGCGCCACAGCCCGGCCAGCGCCGCCACCGCGTCGAAGGCGGGGTCGAGGTGGCGCAGCGTGAGCAGGCGGCACAGGTTCGCGTAGCCGCGCCGGTCGAGCGGCAGCAGCAGCGCCGCGCGCGTCCCGCAGGTCAGCTCGGCGCCCGGCAGCGGCGTCAGGCCCTCGGCGCGCGCCCGCTGCAGGAAGCGGATCGCCAGGTAGAGGTTGTCGCGGTCGGTGAGGGCGAGCGAGCCGTACCCGAGCGCCAGCGCCCGCTCGACCAGCGCCTCGGGCGCGGCGGTGCCGTAGAGCAGCGAGCCGTGCGACCGCACCCGCAGCGGGACGAAGTCGCTCATCGCGTGCTACCGTGGCCCGACGCGCGGTCGCGCGGGAGCGGTGGATCGTCCACGGAGGCGGGATGGACGGGTTCGAAGCGAAGGATCCCGGGTTCGCGGCGCGCGTGCGCGCCAGCTTCGAGCGTCAGCGGGTGATGGCGCTGATCGGCGCCACGCTCGCGCGCGTCGAGCCGGGGCGGGTCGAGATCGAGCTGCCGTTCCGCGCCGACCTCACCCAGCAGCACGGGTTCTTCCACGCCGGCATCGTCGGCACGATCGCCGACAGCGCCGGCGGCTTCGCCGCCTTCACGCTGATGGCGGCCGGCGCCTCGGTGCTGAGCGTCGAGTACAAGATCAACCTGCTGGCGCCGGCGGACGGCGAGCGGCTCGTGGCGGCCGGGCAGGTCGTGCGCGCGGGACGCACGCTCACCGTCTGCGACCTCGAGGTGGTCGTGCACCGCGACGGTGCCCGCACGCTGTGCGCGCGCGGGATGCAGACGCTGATCGCCCTCGACCGCGCCCCCCGGGGGGCCGCGGCGGGCTGAGCGGGTTGCGCCCGGCCGGCTCAGGCCCCCGGCTTCGGCCCGAACACCGGCATCGCCCCGTCGCGGCCGCCGCGCAGCCGGAACGGCGGCATGACCCCGGCGCGGAAGTTCTGCGGCACCAGGATGCGGGCGAGCAGCCGGCTCCCCCACGCGCGCTCGGCCGGCGTCAGGTCGTCGGTGTCGCCGACGAAGCGGAAGCTGCACACCGCCAGGTCGGCGCCCTCCATCCAGCCCACGACCAGCCAGCGGTGCGTCATCTCGGCGCCCGGCAGCCGCAGCCACGCGGTCGCCACGTCGAAGTCGCCGACCCGCTCGCTGCGCTCGTTCACCACCATGTGGTCGTCGTAGCGCATCGCCGCCCGCAGCGCCATCGCCGGCGGCATCGCGGCGGAGAAGCGCCCGCGCACCACCGCCGCGCTCGGCTCGACCGTCATCGGCGGCGCGAACGCCGGCGGCGCCGCCAGCGCGAAGCACAGCGCCTCCGCCCGGTGGCGCGGCTCCAGCACCTGCCCGCGGCGCGACCACACCCCGACCAGCACCCACGCCACCGCCGCCACGCACAGCGCGCCCGCCGTCCAGGCCAGCGCGCGCCGGCCCGGCCGCGCCAGC
>CAZKQE010000494.1:0-1568 GCA_964554725.1 uncultured bacterium | reverse complement strand
TCGCCGAGTACGACGAGCAGCTGCTCGACGACTACCTGCACGAGAAGCCGTACACCGCGGACGACCTGCGCCGGGCGCTGCGCAACGGCACCATCCAGGGCAAGATCACGCCGGTGCTGTGCGGCTCGGCGTTCAAGAACAAGGGCGTCCAGCCGCTGCTCGACGCGATCGTCGAGTTCCTGCCCGCCCCGGTGGACATGCCGCCGGTGCAGGGGCAGGAGCTGAAGACCTTCGCCCACGTCACCCGCAAGCCGAGCGACGACGAGCCGTTCTCGGCGCTCGCGTTCAAGATCGCGACCGACCCCTACGTCGGCAAGCTGACCTTCTTCCGCGTCTACTCGGGCACGGTCAAGACGGGCGACAGCGTGCTGAACGCGGCCACCGGGCGCACCGAGCGCATCGGGCGTCTGGTCCAGATGCACGCGAACAAGCGCGAGGAGATCAGCGAGGTCTACGCCGGCGACATCGCCGCCGGGATCGGCTTCAAGAAGGTGACCACCGGGCACACGCTGTGCGACCCGCAGTACCCGATCGCGCTCGAGTCCATGCACTTCCCGGAGCCGGTCGTGGACGTGGCGATCGAGCCCAAGTCGAAGGCGGACGAGGAGAAGCTCGCGAACGCGCTGCAGCGGCTCTCCGAGGAGGACCCGACCTTCCGGGTGCGCACGGACGAGGAGACCAGCCAGACGGTGATCTCCGGCATGGGCGAGCTGCACCTGGAGATCCTCGTCGACCGCATGAAGCGCGAGTTCGGCGTCCAGGCCAACGTCGGCAAGCCGCAGGTCGCCTACCGCGAGACGATCAGCGGTCCGGCCGAGACCCGTCACCGCTTCGTGCGGCAGACCGGCGGCAAGGGCCAGTTCGCGGACGTGTCGCTGCGGGTCGAGCCGCTCGAGCCCGGCAAGGGCTTCGAGTTCGAGAACGACATCGTCGGCGGCGCCATCCCGAAGGAGTTCATCCCGGCGGTGGAGAAGGGCGTCGAGGAGGCGATGAAGGGCGGCGTGGTCGCCGGCTACCCGATGGTGGACATCAAGGTGACCCTGTACGACGGGTCGTACCACGAGGTGGACTCCTCGGAGATGGCGTTCAAGATCGCGGGCTCGATGGCGTTCAAGGAGGCGTGCAACAAGGCCCGGCCGCGCCTGCTCGAGCCCATCATGGACGTCGAGGTGGTGGTGCCCGAGGAGTACATGGGCGACATCATCGGCGACCTCTCCGCGCGCCGCGGGCGCATCGGCGGCATGTTCACGCGCGCCGAGGCCCGGGTGATCGCGGCGTCGGTGCCGCTCTCGGAGATGTTCGGCTACGCCACGCGCATGCGGTCCATCTCGCAGGGGCGCGCGGTCTATTCCATGCAGTTCTCGCGCTACGAGACGCTGCCCCAGGCGGTGGCGGAGGAGATCGTGGCCAAGGTCAAAGGGTGAGCTCCCGGTTCCCGGGGGCGCGGGGCGTCTGAGGCCCGCGGCGCCGGGGAGCCCGGTCCAGCGATAGGTCGCAAGCACGGAGGTCGTTCATGGCCAAGCAGAAGTTCGAGCGCACGAAGCCGCACGTGAACGTGGGGACGATCG
>CAZKQE010000493.1:0-1581 GCA_964554725.1 uncultured bacterium | reverse complement strand
CGCCGCGGGCTTCTCGTGGGAGCGGACCGCAGAGCTCACGCGCCGCGCCTACCACGACGCCAGAGCGTGAGCGCCGCCGCGTCGGCTCAGTACGCGCTGGCGTCCCGGAACACGCGGGCCACGGTGAGGAGCAGGATCCGCAGGTCGAACCACAGCGACCAGTTCTGCAGGTAGTAGAGGTCGTAGCGGATGCGGTCCTCGAGCGGCGTGTCGCCGCGCAGTCCGTTCACCTGCGCCCAGCCGGTCATGCCGGCCTTCACGTGGTGGCGCAGCATGTAGCGGGGGATCGAGGCGCGGAAGCGGTCCACGTAGACCGGCCGCTCGGGGCGCGGACCCACCAGGCTCATGTCGCCGCGCAGCACGTTCCAGAGCTGGGGCAGCTCGTCCAGCGAGAGCCGCCGCAGCGTGCCGCCCAGCCGCGTGCGGCGCGGGTCGTCGGCGGTGGTCCAGCCGGCCTCGCCGGGCGCCTCGGCGTCGGCGCGCATGGTGCGGAACTTGTACATGCGGAAGCGGCGGCCGTTCACGCCGACCCGCTCCTGCGCGTAGAGCACCGGTCCGGGCGAGTCGAGCCGCACGGCGATCGCGAGCGCGATCAGGAGCGGTGACAGCACGATCAGCCCGAGGGTGGCGAACACCAGGTCGAACGCACGCTTGAGGACCGCGTTCCAGCCCTGCTCGGGCGTCTCGGTCACCAGCACGACCGGCGTCCCCTCCAGCTCCTCGACGGCGGCGTTCAGCGTGAACGCGCGGCCCAGGTCGGGCACCAGCCGCACGGCGGCGGTCGAGTCGCCGAGCTGGACCAGCGCCTCCTCCTCGGCCTGCCACTCCGAGCGGGCGAGCGCGATGTAGACGAAGTCGGTGCCGGTCCCCTCGACCAGCGCCGGCAGGTCGGGGATGGTGCCGAGCACCGGGTGGCCGGCGACCGTGGCGCCCACCTGCGCGGGGTCGGTGCCCACCAGCCCACGCACGCTGATGCCGTAGTCGGGATGCTGCTCGAGCTTGGCCACCAGCCGCGCGGCGGGCTCGCCGGTGCCGACGACGAGGACGTGCCGGAGGTTGCGTCCGCGCCGCCGCAGCGCGCGCAGGTAGAGCCGCAGCGTGACCCGCGTCGTCCACAGCCCGGCGGTCAGGATCACGGCGAACAGGATCAGCACGGAACGCGGCAGCTCGCCGCGGGCGAAGAACGAGCCGAGGCCGGCGAGCGCGGTGAGCACCGCGACCCCCTGCGCGAGCACGAACAGCTCGTGCGAGAGCCGCGCGGTGCGGGCCGAGCGGTAGAGGCGGAACGTGCGCAGCACCAGCAGGCCGACCGGCGTGAGGACGGCGCCCACCCAGAGATGGAAGGCGAGCGGGGGGATCCCGAGCGGGGCGTCGAGGCCGAGACCGTAGAACCGCAGCCAGTAGGCGGCGAGCCAGGCCCCGGCGATGACCGCGCCATCGAGCAGGAAGATGGCGGTGGCGAGGACCTGGCGCTGGCGGGCGAACATCGCGAGCGACCCTAGCGCCCGGTGGAGTCGCGGCGCAACCGGGGCCGCCCGCCGCCCGCGCCCGGCGGCCGGCGCCGCGCCCGCGCGCGGCCGG
>CAZKQE010000492.1:0-1581 GCA_964554725.1 uncultured bacterium | reverse complement strand
CGCCTCCGGCGGGGCGACGATCGCGTTCGCGGCCGCCGCGGCCGCGCTCGCCCTGCTGGCGCTCGCCGGCTGGCCGGCCCTGCTGGCCTCGTCGCGGCCCGACACCCGCACGCTCGCCCGCGCGTGGTTCGAGGCCAGCGTCCCGGCGGGCGCGTACGTCGCCAGCGAACCGTACGGTCCCCCGCTCCTGAGCCCGCTCGAACTGCAGGCGGTCGAGCGCGACCTGCTGCCCGCGCTCCAGCAGCGCGGCTGGGAGCCGCGGCTCTACGCGCTGGTCTCGGTGCCCATGTTCCAGGTGGCGCCCGAGCGCTCGGCGCGCTTCTACGACCCGGCGCTCTACCGGGTCGCCGACGTGTTCGTGGTCACCGGCGCCGCCCGCGACCGCTACCGGCGGGAGCCCGGCCGCTTCGCCGCCCAGCTCGCGTTCTACGACTCGCTCGAGGCGCACTGGGAGCGCTGGCAGGTGTTCCCGGCCAACGGCGGGCCGGGCCCCGGGATCACCGTCTACCGCCGGCCCGGCCACGCGGCGGTGTTCGCCGCGCGGCGGCCGTCGCCCGGCGCGCCGCCGCTGCTGCCGCCCGGCCCGGCGACCGGCGGCGAGGCCTACTACCACTACAACGAGGGGCTCAACTACGAGCTGTTCGGCTTCGTCGCCGAGGCGCTGCCGGCCTACCTCGAGGGCCTGCGGAGCGCGGCGACCGACCCGGTCTCGGCGACCGGGTGCGCCGAGCGCGCGGCCGGTCTGCTGGCGCGGGTCGGGCGCGCCGGCGATGCGGCCGAACTGCTCGAACGCGCCGCCGCGCAGGCGCCGCGTCCCGCCGACGCGGCCCGCCTGCGGGCGCTGGGCGCGCGCCTCGCGGGCGGCGGGGGGTGAGCGGGCCCGATTCTTGACCCCCCGTTTTCGCGGGTGCTAGTGTCCGCCCCGTGCACGCCCCGCGTCACATCCCCGCGCCCGCGGCCGCCGCGCGACCCCCTGCCCGCGCGATCCCTTCCGCGCCCGCCCGGCGCGGCCTCCCGGGGCCCGCGGCCCGGGGCTGACCCGGCGCCATGACGATCGATCCCATCCCGCAGGTCGGGATCAGCCGCGTCATCGGCCTGCTCGAGGTGCTCGACGACGCCGGCGGGCGTCATGACGTGTTCCGGCTCGCGCGCGAGATCAGCGTCGAGTTCGGCGAGATCCTGCGGGTCCTCAAGGGCGCCGAGCTGCTGGGCCTGGTCGAGACGCCGGGGGCGGACGTGGTGCTCACCAGCACCGGGGGCCAGTTGCTGCGCGGTCGGGTCAACAGCCGCAAGAAGCTGCTCAAGGAGCAGCTGAAGAAGCTGCCGATCTTCCGTTCGATCGTGGACGTGCTCCAGCGCAGCGACGACCACCGCGCCGACGAGGACGCCTTCCTCGAGATCTTCGCGATCCACCTGCCGGCCGAGAACCCCGAGGCGCTGCTGAAGACGGTGATCGACTGGGGTCGCTACGCCGAGTTGATCGGCTACAGTCCCGACGACCAGCAGCTCTACCTGGACCTGGTCGACTAGGTCGCGCGGGCGGGCCACGCCGGCGCGACCGGCGGGCTCGTGGCCGCCCGC
>CAZKQE010000491.1:0-1617 GCA_964554725.1 uncultured bacterium | reverse complement strand
CTGGCTCCAGAACGAGAGGGAGTTCTCGCGCTACAACTTCGAGGAGGCCGACGTCCCCGCCCACTTCGAGATGTTCCGCCACTGGGAGAAGGACGCGGCGCGCCTGCTCGACCTCGGTCTGGTCGGTCCGGGCTACGACGCGGTGATCAAGTGCTCGCACCTGTTCAACGTGCTCGACGCGCGCGGCGGGATCTCGGTGAGCGAGCGGGTCGGCTACATCGCCCGGGTGCGGAAGCTGGCGCGCAGGGCGGCCGGCGCCTACGTCGCCCAGCGCGAGGCGCTGGGCTATCCGCTGCTCCGCGACCCCGCCGAGCGCGCGCGCTGGGTGAAGCCGGCGGCGGCCGACGCGGGCCCGACGCCGGCCCCTGCCGTCGCGGGTCCGGCGCGGGCCGGGAGTCGCCGCCCGTGACCCGCGACCTGCTGTTCGAGATCGGCGTCGAGGAGCTGCCGGGCGGCTACGTGTCGCCGGCGCTGGAGCAGCTCGAGCGCGCCGCGCGTGACGCGTTGACCGGGGCGCGCCTCTCGTTCGGCGACCTGTGCGCCTACGGAACGCCGCGCCGGCTCGCGCTGTTCGTGAACGACCTCGCCGGCCGCCAGACCGACTTCGAGGAGGAGGCGATGGGGCCGGCGGTGAAGGTCGCCTACGGCCCCGACGGCCAGCCGACCCGCGCCCTGCTCGGGTTCTGCCAGGGCCGGGGGGTGGCGCCGGAGGCGGTGCGGCGGGTCGCCACCGCGAAGGGCGAGTACGTGGCGGTGACGGTGCGCCACGTCGGCCGGCCCGCGCCCGAGGTGCTCCCCGACCTGCTGGGGGCGCTGCCGGGGCGGATCACCTTCCCGAAGAGCATGCGCTGGCTGCCCGGCGACGACGCGCGCTTCGCGCGTCCGGTGCGCTGGCTGGTCGCCCTGTTCGGCTCCGAGGTGGTGCCGGCCCGCGCCTTCGGTCTCACCGCCGGGCGGCACTCCCGCGGCCACCGCTTCCTGTCGTCGGGTCCGGTCGAGATCCCGGAGGCCGGCCGCTACCTCGAGACGCTCGAGCGGGCGTACGTGCTGGCCGACCATCGCGCGCGGCGGCTGCGGATCAGCGAACGGATGGAGGCGCTGGCCCGGCAGGAGGGCGGGACGATCGTCGCCGACGAGGAGCTGCTCGAGCAGAACAACTTCCTGGTCGAGTGGCCGACCGCCTTCGTCGGCGCCTACGACGAGCGCTTCGCCGCCCTGCCGCCCGAGGTCATCGTCACCGCGCTGCGCGAGCACCAGCGCTTCTTCGCCGTCGCGGCGCCGGGCGGGAGCGCCGGCGCCGGGTTGCTGCGGCGCTTCGTCGCGCTGCGCAACGGCGACGAGCGCGGGCTCGACGGCGTGCGCCGGGGCAACGAGGACGTGCTCGCCGCCCGGCTCGACGACGCGCGCTTCTACTGGGAGACCGACCTCCGCCATCCGCCGGCGGCGCGCGTGGACGCCCTCGCGCAGGTCGTGTGGATCGAAGGTCTGGGCACGCTGCGGGACAAGGCCTCGCGGCTCGAAACGCTCTCCGAGTGGCTCGCCGGCTCGCTGGCTCCGGACGCCGGCGCCACCGCGAAGCGGGCGGCGCTGCTGTGCAAGACCGACCTGCTGTCCGAG
>CAZKQE010000490.1:0-1625 GCA_964554725.1 uncultured bacterium | reverse complement strand
GGATGACCCGGACGCGGAAGCCGCCGGAGACGGCGGCCGCCGCCGACAGCGGCGGCGACGGACCGGCGGCCGCCGAGGTCCGGCCGCCTGCGTCGCGACGCGCGACGCGCGCCCGGCGCATGGGCGGGGCCGCCGGCGCGCTGACCGGCGAGCGCACGCGGCTCATGCTGCAGTCGCTCACGGTGCCCGGCTGGGGGCAGGCGTCGCTGGGACAGCGGCGCACCTCGCTCGCCTTCGGCCTGCTCGAGGCCGGGGTGTGGGGCTCGTTCACCGCCTTCCGCGTGCAGGAGCGACTGCGCCGGCAGAGCTACGAGCGCACCGCCCTGCTGTTCGGCGGCATCGACCTGCGCGGCCGCGACGAGGGCTACCGCCGGATCGTCGGGCTCTACCTGAGCAGCGAGGAGTACAACCGCCTGGTCGTCCGCCGCGACGCCGCCAACCTCCACTTCGGGGACCCGGCCGCCTACGACGCGTACATCGCCGAGCACGAGATCCGCGGCGGCGACGCGTGGGCGTGGAGCAGCGAGGCGGAGTTCCTCCGCTACCGCACCCAGCGGCAGGCGACCCAGCGCGCCTCGAAGCACGCCCAGGACGCGCTGGCGGCGGCGCTCGTGAACCGGCTGCTCAGCGTGATCCACGTCTCGCGCTCGCCCGGCCGCCGGGCTCCGGACGCCACCAGCTGGCGCATGGAACTGGTCCCCGCGGGCGGCGACCCCGACGCGTTCCGTCTCGCCCTGCGGGCCGACTTCTGACCGGAGGGGAGGCGCCCCTCGTGTCCATCCTCGTCCTGCTCGCCGGGCTCGCCGCGGCGGGCCCGGTGGCCGTCGCCGCGCCCGCGGCGGGGAGCGACACGCTCGCCTGGCGGCTGCGTCCGACGGCGACGCTGGTGGCGCGCGGCGAGGGGCGGGGGAGCGCGATCGAGCCGGCGGGGGTCGCGGTGGACGCCTTCGGCCGCGTGGTGGTCAGCGACGCGGCGCTCCACCGGCTGCAGCGCCTCGGACCCGACGGGGGCTGGCTGGGCGAGGCGGGTTCGCTCGGCAGCGACGCCGGGCACCTGCGGCGCCCGGGCCCGGTCGTGCTGCTGGGCGCGCTGGCGGTCGCGGTGCTCGACCACGAGAATCGCCGCGTCGAGCGCTACGACCTGTTCGGCCGGCGGCTCGGCACCCTCCTCGACCTGCTCGACCCCGCCCTCGAGGCGGAGCTGGGACGCGTGGACCCGGTGGCGATGGCGGCCGATCGCGGCGGCGCGCTCTACCTGGCGGACGCCGACCGCGACCGGGTGCTCACGTTCGACTTCGCCGGCCGCTACCTGCGCGCGATCGGCGGGTTCGGCGCGCGCCCCGGCTCGTTCCGCGGGCTCGCCGGACTGGCGGCCGCCCCGCGCGGCGGGCTGGTGACGGCCGAGCGCCTCAACGCGCGCGTGCAGCGGCTGGACGCGGGCGGCCGCGTGGCCGCCTGGTGGCCGCTGCCGGCGTCGCGCGACGCGGGCGCGATGCCGGTGGCGGTGGACGACTCGAGCCGGGTCGCGGTGGCCGACGAGGCGGCGGGGCGCCTGTGGGTGTTCGACGGCGGGGGACGCGCCCTGGCGGCGCTGGGCGGTCTCGACCGGCCGCGCGCGCTGGCGT
>CAZKQE010000489.1:0-1625 GCA_964554725.1 uncultured bacterium | reverse complement strand
CGCGGGCGTCTACCTCGCCCGCATCACGCAGGACGGCCGCACCGCGAGCGCCAGGGTCGCGGTCGTCCGCTGAGGGCGGCGACGACGGGCGAACGTCCGCCGGCCGGCCGCGGTCCGGCGCCGCGACGGAAGGACCCTGCTGCGGATGCGGGCTACTCCTTCCCACGCCCCGGATCGCCGGCGCGTGGCGTCGGTGGGGGCGGAAGCCACGCGGGGCGGTCGGTGCAGATCCCCCGCCACTGCGTGTCCGCGATCCACGCCACCCAGTCGCAGAGGATCCAGCGCCATGCGTCCCGCCCGTTGGACGCGTTGGTGAGGACCACCAGGCCATCCCGCGTGCCGGGCGACGTCCAGAGCGCCGCCCCCCAGCCGGTGTTCTGCCCCGTGTGCCCGACGGCCCAGGACCCGTCGCCGAGATGCCAGAGCGCGAAGCCCAATCCGTTCTGGATCGCGCCCCCGAACTGCGCGGACCCCGGCTGGGACTCCCGCATGCGGGACACGGTCTCGGGACGCAGGTTTCCGGCGCCGTCGGTCCCCGCGCCGGGGCCCGGCAGGCTGGCCAGCGCGAAGCGCAGCAGGTCGTCGAGCGGGGTGTTGAGCGACGCCGCGGCTTCCCCGACGTACTGGAAGTAGGGCGCCGCTTCGCGATCGTGGTGCGGCGTCGCGGCGCGCGCCCGCAGGCTCTCGGGCCAGGTGAACGCGCTGTGCCCCATACCCAGCGGCCGGAGGACGTCCTCCCGCATGACGTCGGCGAACCTCCGGCCGGTGATCTCCTCGATCACGAGCTGGAGCACCATGTAGCCGCCCCCCGAGTAGCGAAAGCCGCTTCCGGGCCGCGCGACCAGCGCGACGCCATGTTCGGCGTCGGACAGCGCATCCACGAGGGATGGCGCCGCCCGGTCCGGCCCGTACTCGGGGACCGCCGCGAGCGAAAGGCCTGCCGTGTGGCTGAGCAGCCGGCGAACCGTCACCTCCGCCGCCGGCAGACTGTCCGAGGCCACCCGCCATCGGCGGAGGTAGTCGTTGACCGGCGCGTCGAGGTCCATGCGCCCGGCCTCGACGAGACGCATCACCTCCCAGGCGGTCAGGCACTTCGAGATGGACCCGACGTTGAACGTCGTCTGCAACGTGATCGGCTCGCCCCGCGGGCGGTCGACGACGCCGAAGCCGCGCGCGAAGGCCACCCGGCCATCCACGATGAGGCCGACCGCGATGCCCGGGACGCCGGTCGAGTCCATGAGCATGGGCAGGACCCGCACGATGTGCTCCGTGAACGACCGGGTCGGAGCGTCCACGCCCCCGGTCGGCGGGGGCTCGGCGCGCGAGTTGGCGATCGCCAGCAGCATCAGGGCGACGGTCGAGGTGAGCGTGCGCGGCATGCGGGGTCTCCCGGCGACGGGGATCGGTCTCCTGACCGGCATGTGCCGTGGTGGTCAGGGGTCGTCCATTGGACGGGCCATTCCCGGAGACCGTTGGGCCGTTCTTCTTCGGCGGGGCGATCGCCGGGAGGTACGCGAGTCCCCGGAGCCGCGCGCGGGCGTTCCCGAACCGCGCCTAGTTGCTCCAGCTGAGGCCGACGGACGGCAGGATCGTGAACCACTTCAGCTTGTCCTGCTGCAGGAACG
>CAZKQE010000488.1:0-1633 GCA_964554725.1 uncultured bacterium | reverse complement strand
ACGAGCGCGGCCGCTACTCCCCGGCGCGCGAGCAGGGGGTGCATCACTTCCACCGGCTGCTCGCCGAGGCGCTCGCGGACGCGTGAGCGGCCGGCGTCAGCCGCCGGCGCGACGGACCCGGCCACGCCGGTAGAGCGCGGCGCCGAGCGCGAGCAGCACCAGGTTGGCGCCCGCGACCTTGAGCGCCGACCCCGCCGGATCGGGGGCGTCCGCGGCCGGCAGCAGCGCGAGCCCGATCGAGACCGCGGTGGTGGCGAACCCCAGCGAGGCGATCGCCACGGCCGCCGGCGCGCCGCCGGGGACCCGGCGCACGTCGGGCCCGGCCGGTTCCCGCTGGAGCCGCACCAGCGCCGCGAACATGACCAGGTAGGGCAGGAAGTAGGTGATCACCGCCATCGCGATCATCGCCTCGTAGGCCCCCTTCACGGTGTCCCCCGCCTGGCCGAGCACGATGAAGCCCGCCGAGCCCGCCGCCTGCACCGCCAGCGCGACCACCGGCGTGCCCCAGCGCGGGTGGAGCCGGCCGAAGGCGGGCGGCAGGTGGCGGTCGAGCCCGGCCACGAACGGCAGCCGCGCGGCGGCGGTGAGCCACGCCCCCACCGAGCCGACGTTCGCGAGGGTGAGGGCGGCGGCCGCGACCAGCCCCGCGGCCGGGAGCCCCAGCCTCCCGCCGGCGCGCTCCACCCCCTCGACCAGGCCGCGGAGCGCGCTGACCTCGGCGGCGGGCAGCGCCACCAGCAGCGCGGCGGTCCCGAGCACGTAGAGGGCGGCGATCATGCCGCCGGCGACCAGCACCGCGCGCGGCAGGGTGCGGCGGGCGCCGGCGATCTCGCCGCCCAGCATGGCGGCGGACTCGAGCCCCGAGAACGCGAAGGCGATGCTCGACCAGAACAGGATGTCCCGCAGTCCGGTCGCCGGGACCATCGCCGCGGGCGTGAAGTCGTTCGCCGGGCCGCCCCGGGCGAGCCCCACGGCGGCGAGGGCGACCAGCAGCGCCGACGGCACCCAGGCGGCGACCGCGCCGGCGTTGTGGAGCCACTTCCCCACCCCGAGGCCCACCAGGTTGAGGGTGAACGCCAGCGCGAGCCCGAGCAGCGACAGCGCGACCAGCCAGGCCGGGTCCCCGGCCAGCGCCGCCCCGCGGCCGCCGGCGACCAGCAGGGCGTTGCTGACGGTGAAGTAGAGCAGTCCGGGGAAGAACACCAGGTTGCTCGCCCAGTACATCCATCCGGTCATGAAGCCGGCGAACTCGCCGAACGCCCGCCGGGCCCAGACGTAGATGCCGCCCTCCTCCGGATGCCGCGAGGCGAGCTCGACCACGGTGAAGGCGAGCGGGACGAAGAACGTGACCAGGGCGATGAGCCAGATCACGAGGGCGCCGGGCCCGGCGGCGGCGGCGATCGGGATCCAGCGCGGGCTCGCGACCGCGACCACGAGGAACAGCGCCGTGTCGCCCGGCCCCATCGTCCGGCGCAGGCCTGCCGGCGGCGACGCGCTCACCCGGACGCCCGCGCGGACGCCGCGAGGCCGCGCCCGGGGCTGCCGGTCACGGCCTCGTCGCGCATCGTGCGCCGGGTCAGAACGCGGCGATGTCCGCGATCGCCCTCAGCAGGTCGTCCTTCTGCGGCAGGAT
>CAZKQE010000487.1:0-1643 GCA_964554725.1 uncultured bacterium | reverse complement strand
CACCACCTTGCCGGCGTTGCCCGAGCGCAGCAGGGCGATCGCCGCGGCGAACTCCTCCATCGGCATGACGTGGGTGATCGCCGGCCGGATGTCGAGCCGGCCGGAGCCGAGCAGGTGGTCCATCTGGTACCAGGTCTCGTACATGCGGCGCCCGATGATGCCGTGGATCGTGATCCCCTTGAAGATGACGAGCCGGTTCCAGTCCAGCTCGAACGACTCCTTGGGCAGCCCGAGCAGCGACATGCGGCCGCCGTTCCGCAGCGCGGCGAGCCCGTCGCGGACCGCGGCCGGGTTGCCGGACATCTCGAGCACGCCGTCGAGCCCCTCGCCGCCGGTGAGCTCGCGGATGCGGTCCTCGAAGCGCTCCTTCCCGACGTCGATCACCGCGTCGGCGTGCATCCGCCGCGCCAGCTCGAGCCGGAAGGGCGAGACGTCGCTCGCGAACACCCGGGCCGCCCCGGCCGCCCGCGCGACGCCGATCGCGAACAGGCCGATCGGGCCGCAGCCGGTGACGGCGACGTGGCAGCCGGAGAGCGGGCCGGCGAAGGCGGTGTGGACCGCGTTGCCGAGCGGCTCCATGACGCCGGCCACCTCGAGCGGGACGTTCGCCGGCGCCCGCCAGGCGTTCACCGCCGGCACCGCGACCATCTCGGCGAAGCCACCGTTCACGTCCACGCCGAGGATGCGGGTGTTCGGGCAGACGTGGGCGTTGCCGGTGCGGCAGGCGACGCAGTGCTGGCAGACGACGTGGCTCTCGCACGACACCCGGTCGCCGACCGCGAACTGGGTCACGCCGGCGCCGCGCTCGACCACCTCGCCGACGAACTCGTGGCCGAGCGTGACCGGGGGCCGGAGCCGCCCCTGGGACCAGCGGTCCCACTCGACGATGTGCAGGTCGGTGCCGCACACGCCGGCCCGCAGCACGCGCAGCAGCAGCTCGCCCGGGCCGCAGCCCGGGACCGGGACCTCGCGCACCTCGGCGCCGGGCCCGGCCGCGCCCTTGACGATCGCCTTCATGGTCGCGGCGCGCCCGCGGGGGCGCGTCGCGGGATCCGCCGCGGTCGTGGGGGTGGTGGGGGTCATGTCCTCAGCACGTCGCGCAGAGCCTGTCCGGTGTGGGACCCGCGGGCGCGCGCCACCGCCTCGGGAGTCCCGGCGGTGACGATCGTCCCGCCGTGGTCGCCGCCTTCCGGACCGAGGTCCACCAGCCAGTCCGCGCTCTTGATGACGTCGAGCTGGTGCTCGATCACGATCACCGTGTTGCCCTTCTCGACCAGCGCCTGCAGCACCTCGAGCAGCACCCGCACGTCCTCGAAGTGGAGGCCGGTGGTGGGCTCGTCGAGAATGTACAGCGTCCGGCCGGTCGCCACACGCGAGAGTTCGGTCGCCAGCTTGACCCGCTGGGCCTCCCCTCCGGACAGGGTGGTGGCCGACTGGCCGAGGTGGATGTAGCCGAGGCCGACGTCGCACAGGGTGTCGAGCTTGCGCCGCAGCGGGGGGATCGCCGCCAGGAACTCGCGCGCCTCCTCGACCGTCATCTCGAGCACGTCGGCGATGGACCGCCCGCGGTAGAGCACCTCGAGGGTCTCGCGGTTGTAGCGCCGGCCGTGGCAGACGTCGCAGCGCACGAACACGTCCGGCAG
>CAZKQE010000486.1:0-1646 GCA_964554725.1 uncultured bacterium | reverse complement strand
GCGGTCCCGCCGGCGCCTCGACGGCGGCCCAGGCGAGGCGGCCGCGCCGGGTCGCCCCGGTCACCACCAGCGGCGCCGGCCCCTCCAGCGCGGCGTCCGGGAGCGCGGCGCGCACCAGCGAATCGGCGGCCATGCGCGCCGCGGTCTGGGCGTCGCTCTCCGGCCACGGCCCGCGCGTGAGCACCCACACGAGCACGGCGACCGGCACCAGCACGGCGAGCGCCGCGAGCGCCCTCACGTCCCCTCCCGTCGTCCGCCCGGCGGGGCGGCGCCGTGGCCGGCGGCGAGCACCCGCTCCCAGGCGCGCATGCGCTCGGCGATCGCCGCCTCGTAGCCTTCGCCGGAGGGTTCGTAGAAGCGCCGGCCGACGAGCGCGTCGGGCAGGTGCTGCTGGTCCGCGATCCGCTCCGGCTCGTCATGGGCGTAGCGGTACCCGGCGCCGTAGCCGAGGTCCTTCATCAGCCGGGTGGGCGCGTTGCGCACCACCAGCGGGGGCGGCAGGCTGCCGCTGGTCTCGACCTCGGCGAGCGCGCTCCGGAACCCGCGGTACACGGCGTTGCTCTTGGGCGCGGTGGCGAGATAGGCGCAGCACTGGGCGAGGGCCAGCTCGCCCTCGGGCGTGCCGAGCTGGTGGTAGGCCGAGAACGCCGCGACCGCCAGCGGCAGCGCCGCCGGGTCGGCGTTGCCCACGTCCTCGCTGGCGAAGCGCACCAGCCGGCGGGCGACGTAGAGCGGGTCCTCCCCGGCCGCCAGCATGCGCGCGAGCCAGTAGAGGCCGGCGTGCGGGTCCGAGTCCCGCAGCGACTTGTGGAGCGCCGAGATGAGGTTGAAGTGCTCCTCACCGGCGCGGTCGTAGCGCAGGTGACGGCGCGCCAGCGCGCGCCGCACGTCGTCCACCGTCACGCGCCCCTCGCGCGCCGCCGCGGCGGCGATCTCCAGCGCGTTGAGCGCCCGGCGCGCGTCGCCGTCGGCGGCGGTCGCCAGCGCCTCGGCGGCGCCCGGCTCGAACGCGACGCGGCCGGCGAGGCCGCGCGGGTCGCTGCGCGCGCGCTCGAGGAGGGTGACGAGGTCGGCGACCGCGAGCTCGCGCAGCACCAGCACCCGCGCGCGCGAGAGCAGCGCCGCGTTGACCTCGAACGACGGGTTCTCGGTGGTGGCGCCCACCAGCACGATGTCCCCGCGCTCGACGTGGGCGAGGAAGGCGTCCTGCTGGGCGCGGTTGAAGCGGTGGATCTCGTCGAGGAACAGCACGGTCGGGCGCCCGCTCCGCCGCCGCTCGAGCGCGGCGCGCTCCATCGCCTCCTTGACCTCCTTCACCCCCGCCAGCACCGCGCTGTGCCCGACGAACGGCACCCCGGCGGTGGCGGCGATGAGCCGGGCGATCGTGGTCTTCCCGCTCCCGGGCGGGCCCCACAGCACGATCGAGGACAGGTGCTTCCCCTCGCGCATCAGCGCCAGCGGCGAGCCCGGCTCGAGCAGCTGCGGCTGGCCGACCAGCTCCTCGAAGCTCGCCGGGCGCATGCGGTCCGCGAGCGGGGCGGCGGCGTTCCCGGCGGGGCCGCTGCCGAACAGGTCGCCGCTCACGCGCCGCCCCGTCGCGCGCCCGGGACGGGCGGCCGCGGGGGCGCCGCGCCCGCCGGCGGCGG
>CAZKQE010000485.1:0-1659 GCA_964554725.1 uncultured bacterium | reverse complement strand
GGCGACCCGCGCCGGGACGACGTTCGCGCACCGACGTGGTGCTGACCAGCGGCGCCCGGGGACTGCGCGACAACGCCGTCGGGCTGTGGCGCGGGGACTCGCTCGGCGGGCTGCGGGTCGAGGCCGCGAGCGGGGAGCGCGCGGCCGCGGGCGGGATCGCCGGCAGCGGGCGGGACCGGTACGGCATCGCCGGCGCGCGGGGGCGGGGCCCGCACCGCATCGAGGCGGCGTTCGGCCACCGGCGCGCGCTCGCACAGCTGGCCGGCGGGGCCTCGCAGGAGTCGCGCCACGAGGCCGGGGTCGCCGGCTATCGTTTCCTCGGCCGGCGCTGGTCGCTCGGGGCGACGGTGGAGCGCGGGTACGGTCACCACGACAGCCGCGGCCCGGGCGCGCCCGAGGCCCGCCGTCTCGCCGACGCGACCGGCGCCGCGCTCACGGTCGAGCGCGAGGGCTTCGGCGGCCGCTGGGGAGTGCGCGGCGCGTGGCAGGAGGAACGCGTGACCCCGGACGCGGCCGCCGGTGTCCGTGCCCGGGCCCGCCAGACGTGGGCGGCGGCGCGCTGGCGCGGGCCGGTGGGCGAAGGGGAGCTCGAGCTGGGCCTCGGCGCGGGACTGCACGACGCGCTCGGCGGCGCGACGGTCGCCCCGGCGCTCGCGTGGCGCTTCCACGGCCCGACCTGGCAGGGACGGGTGACGGTGGAGCGGCTCGCCACCCCGGTGTGGAGCGACCTCGCGCCGGGCCAGGCGCCGTTCCTCCAGGACAGCTGGGTGGGGGGGATCGGTCTCGGCGCCGACCTCGGCCGCGGGCGACGTGCGCGGGTCGGCTTCCTGGTCGGCCACACGCGGGGTCGCGCGATCCTGCCGCGGCTCCCGCTCGAGGCGCTGGCCCTGCGCACCGGGGCGCGCGCCGATCCGCGCGGCTACGACTTCGGGCTCCTCACCGGCGAGGCCTCGTGGCGGAGCGGCCGCTGGGCCGCCGCGGTCGAGGGGTTCGCGCTCGCGCGCGACGCCAGCCCGGCCCAGCCGGGCGTCGACCCCGCACGGGGCGGCCGGGTGGCCGCCGAGGCGACGTTCCGCGCCTTCCGGGGCGACCTGGCGATCCGCCCGGGCGTGGATGCGTGGCTGATCGGCCCGCGCGAGAGCGAGGCCGTCGCACCACGCTCCCTGCCCGGGTACGGCATGGTCGGGGCGTCGCTCGGGCTCACGCTCGCCGACGCGACGCTGCGGGTCGAGGGCCGGAACCTGACCGACCGGCGCGCGGAGCGCACCTGGGTGGATGCCGCGACCGGCGTCGAGGCGCTGGGACCGGGCCGGGAGCTGCGCGTCGCTCTGTTCTGGCGGCTCTGGGACTGAGCCGGGACCGATCACCGCCCCCGCGGGGGATCCGGTGGAGGCGTTGACGCCCGCCGAGCGCCGTGGCGCGCTGCTGGTGGTGCTGCTGCTGGCGCTGGGGGCCGGACACGACCTGTGGCGGGCCTCGCGTCCGCTGCCGGCGGGGCCGGCGGGAGCCGGGGTGCCGCCGGCGGCGGCACCGTCGCCGGCCGGCGATGCGGCGCCGGCGCCGCGGAGCGCCGACGGTCCGGGGGGGCCGGGGGTGGTCCGCAACCTGGCCGGGGCCCGCGAGCTGGGGACGCTCCCCGGCGTCGGGCCGGTGCTCGCC
>CAZKQE010000484.1:0-1666 GCA_964554725.1 uncultured bacterium | reverse complement strand
CCGCTGCCCCCCGAGCCCGCGAAGAAACCCGGACTGTTCGGGAGGTGATGCGGCGATGACGCTCGACGACCTGCTGACCCGGATCCGCGAACGGCGCGGGTCCGACCTCTATCTCACCGCCGACGCGCGGGCGCTGGTGCGGGTGGACGGCTCGACCGTCCCCGTGACCGAGGCGCCGCTGGCGGCGGACCAGGTCGAGGCGCTCATCCTCGCCGCGCTGTCCGACGCCGATCGCGAGGAGTTCGACCGCACCCACGAGCTGAACACCGCGCGGATGATCCGGGGGGTGGGCCGTTTCCGCCTCAACGTGTTCCGCCAGCGCGGCCAGACCGGGCTGGTGGCGCGCATGATCCCGATCCGGTTCCCGACCGCCGAGGAGCTGGGTCTGCCGCCCTCGCTGCTCGAGCTCGTGATGCAGAAGCGCGGGCTGGTGCTGGTGACCGGGGCCACCGGCTCCGGCAAGTCCACCACGCTCGCCGCGCTCATCCACCACCGGAACCTGAACACCCGCGGGCACATCCTCACGATCGAGGACCCGATCGAGTTCGTCCACGACCACCAGGGATGCGTCGTCACCCAGCGCGAGGTGGGGGTGGACACGGCGAGCTTCGGCGCGGGGCTCAAGAGCGCCCTCCGGCAGGCCCCCGACGTCATCCTGATCGGCGAGATGCGCGACCTCGAGACGGTCGAGGCGGCGCTCCACTTCTCGGAGACCGGTCATCTGGTGCTGGGGACGCTCCACGCCAACAACGCGAACCAGGCGGTCGAGCGGTTCCTCAACTTCTTCCCCGCCGAGCAGCACGGGCAGGTCTACGCCCAGCTCGCCCTCAACATCCGCGGCATCGTCTCCCAGCGGCTGGTGCCGCGCGCCGACGGGCAGGGCCGCGCCGCCGCGATCGAGGTCATGCTGAACACCCCGCGGGTCGCGGACCTGATCGCCAAGGGCGAGATCGCCGCGATCAAGAGCGTGATCGAGGACAACGTCCTCGACGGCTCGCAGTCGTTCGACCAGGCCCTGTTCGGGCTGTGGCAGCAGGGCGCGATCACCCTCGAGGAGGCGCTGAAGCAGGCCGACAGCGCGAACAACCTGCGACTGCGGATCAAGATGAGCGCCGGCGCCGAGGCGGCCGAGAAGCCGCGGTTCGCGATCCGGAAGAACCCCGAAGAGGAAGGCTGGGCCGCGTAGGCTCCGTTCGAGGTCTGCCGATCGCTGCGTTGCGCGGGCGGCTCCTCGCTCCAGAGTGGCCAGGAGGCCACGCTCGCGCCCGTCGCGCGCCCGCGACGCCCTGCCCTCGGCCGCCCTCGAACGGAGCCGAAGTGCCTGGAGTCAGCCGCCGCTGACGGCGGGGACGATCGAGATCTCGGCGTCGGGCGGGAGCGGAGTCGCGAGCCCGCCGGTGTGACGGATGCTCTCCGTCCCCACGAACACGTTGACGTGCGGCCGCACCTCGCCCTGCTCGGTGACCACCCGGTCGCGCACGCCGGGATGGAGCGTCCACAGCGCGGCGAGCGCCTCGCCCACGCTGGGCGGCGCGCCGGTCAGCGTCACCCGGCGGAGGCCGGCGGCGAACTCGCGCAGGTACCCGGGGAGATGGACGACCACCGCCACGGCGGGCGCGCGCCCCCGGCTACTTCTTCTTCCGCGGGGCCGCGCGGCGCGGCGCCA
>CAZKQE010000483.1:0-1668 GCA_964554725.1 uncultured bacterium | reverse complement strand
CGCGTGCCGGCGCCGCCGCGGGCCGGCGGCGCGGCGCTCCCGGACGCCGGACTTCTGGCGGCGCTGCTGGCGCTCGCCCTCCATCTGCCCGGGCTCGGGAACGGCTTCGTCCGCGACGACCTGCCGCTCATCCTCGAGAACCCGTGGCTGCGCGGGCCGGACGGGCTGCCGCGGCTGCTGACCGGCGATTTCCTCGCGCCGCTCGGCTACCACTCCGGGCTGTGGCGTCCGCTGCCGCTGCTGTCGTTCTGGCTCGAGGGCCGGCTGGGCGGCTGGCAGCCGGTGCTCTTCCACGCCGTCAGCATCCTGCTCCACGCCGGGTGCGCGCTGCTGCTCGGCCGGCTGCTGGGCCTCGCCGGCCTGCCCTGGCTCGCCACGCTGCTCGGGGCCGCCTGGTTCGCGGCGATGCCCGCCCACGTCGAGCCGGTGGCGTGGGTGTCGGGGCGCACCGACCTCCTGTGCGGGTCCTTCGCCCTGCTCGCGCTGTGGCTCGACCGCCGCGCGCGCGCCGCCGGCCGCCGCGGACCGGGCTGGGGAGCGCCGCTGGCGCTGGCGGGCGCGCTGCTCAGCAAGGAGTCCGCAGGGGGCTGGCTCGCGGTGGTGCTGGCGGCGGAGTGGGTGCGCGCGCGCCGCACGGCGACCCCGTTGCGGGAGGTCGCCCGCTGGGTGGCGCCCTATGCCGCGGTCACCGTGCTGTGGCTGGCCGCGCACACCGCGGCCGCGGTGGGCGGCGCGCTGCCGCCGTGGCTGGACGAGGCGCGGCGCGCCCGGCGTCACGCCGCCGGCTGGACGCTGCTGCCGCAGTACCTCGCCTTCCTGTGGCCCGGCTACCCGCACGCCTCCGACGTGGCCGTGGCGCTGCCGGCGCGGCCGTTCGCGCCGGGCGTGCTCGCCGGCGCCGGCATGACCCTCGCCGCGTTCGCCGGGGCGCTCGCGCTGACGCTCCGCGGCTCGCGGTTCGCCGTCCCGTCCGTCCTCGCGCTGGTGCCGCTCGCGCCGGCGATCGTGGTCGCGGTCGGGCGCGGGTTCGTCTCCTCCGGCGAGCGGATGATGTTCCTGCCCTCGGCCGGCGTGGCGTGGCTGGCGGCCGAGGCGCTCGCCGCGGCGCCGCGGTCGCGGGCGGGCCGGCTCGCGTCGCTCGCCGCGATGGGGCTGGTGGTGGCGAGCGCCGTCACGACCGTCCGCCTCCTGCCGACGTGGCGGGACGACGCCAGCGTCTTCGCCCATCTGACCCGCGAGCATCCCGGGAATCCGGTCGGCTGGGTGGGCCTGGCCGAGACCCGGAGCCTCGCGGGGGACGCGGCGGGGGCGGAGCTTGCGCTGGCGAGGGCCGCGGAGCTGGACCCGACGCTGCCGTCCGTCCCGATGGCGCTCGCCGAGCATCACTACCGCGCCGGCGCGTGGGAGGCCGTGGCGGCCCATGCCGGACGGGCGCTCGCGCTCGATCCGACGCTCTACCGGGCGCGGCTCCTGCGCGCCAGCACGCGGATCCGGCTCGGCCGCCCGAGCGAGGCCGCCGGGGACGTGACCTGGCTGCTGGAACGGCGGCCGGACGACCCCTCCGCGCTGATGGTGGCGGCGCAGATGCGCCTCGCCGAGGGGCGCCCCGAGGCAGCGGTGCCGCTGCTCGAGGCCGCCACGCGGCGCAACCCCGACGACCCGGGCCCG
>CAZKQE010000482.1:0-1672 GCA_964554725.1 uncultured bacterium | reverse complement strand
ACGAGGACGTCAACGTCTACCTGGCCCACCTGCTCCACTCGTTCATCAATCCCGAGTATGTCGAGCAGTCGCGGAAGTTCCTGTCCAAGTACGACACCGACGTCTTCCGCCGCCTCTCCGACTCGAGCGACGCGCGGCTCAAGTACCTGATCTACAAGACCAACGCCGACTTCCTGCTCATCTCGATCGGGATCTTCGACCAGCCGCTGGCGGAGGCGGCGCACCGGGCGAAGGCGCTCCCCAGCGAGGAGGCCTACGTCGGGCGGGGCAAGACCTACTACCACTTCGCCTACTCCTACGCGCAGCAGGTCCATCGCCGGAACCAGGGCGTCGCCGAGGTGCTCGAGAAGCTCTCGGTGGGGTTCGAGAAGTACCTCAAGATCCTCTCCCACATGCGGGGCGAGTACCTCGACCTGGTCAAGCGGCTGTCGCAGGGCGAGGTCTATCACCTCGAGCGGTCCGTGAACGAGGCGTCGCAGCAGGAGCTGCTGCGGGTCAAGCAGGACGAGCTGCTCGAGCTGTACAGCGCGTGGAAGAAGCAGCCTTCGGCCGAGACGGAGGAGCACCTCGAGCGGGTGGTGAGCGAGATCCGGCAGCTGAATCCGTCGTTCAAGTTCGAGCTGCCGAAGCACTGAGGTTTCGACCGCGCGCCGCGGCGACGGGCGCGGGACGCATTCGCGGGGGCCCGACCGGGTCCATCGCGAACCATGGGGGCCCGAAGACGGCGGCCCCTTCTTCCGAGGCGACGGCCCGGCTCGCGAGAGTCGGGCCTCGCTGCGTCCGGCGGGTGGGAGCGCGCCGGCGCGGCCCGGGATCGGGCGCTAGCCGTACCGCTTCTTCATGTGGCGGACCGAGGCGGCGATCAGCGCCTTCAGCACCTTCAGGTCCACGTCGGCGAGGCGCTTGAGGTAGAGGCACGACTTGCCGGTCTTGTAGCGGCCGAGCTTCGCCATCAGCTCGTCGTAGCGGTCGAACCCGGCCATGATGTAGAGCGTCAGGTCCTGCTTGCGGGGCGAGAACCCGACCAGCAGCCAGTCCCCCTCGCGCCCGCTGTCGTAGACGTAGTGGTAGCTCCCGAAGCCGACGATGCTGGGCCCCCACATCTTCGCCGGGGCGCCGGTGGCCTCCTTCATCAGCCGCACCAGCGTGCGGCAGTCCTTGCGCCGCTCCTCGTCGCCGACCGCCGCGAGGAACGCGGCGACGCTGGCCCGGGTCGGCTGGGTCTTGAGCTCGGCCATCGGGATCTCCTCGCGGCGGGGGCTAGCGCCCCGGCCGCCCGTAGTTGGGCGCTTCCTGGGTGATCGTCACGTCGTGCGGGTGGCTCTCGCGCAGGCCGGCGCCGCTCACGCGGACGAAGCGGGTGAGCGTGCGCAGCTCCTCGATGTCGCGCACGCCGCAGTAGCCCATGCCGGCCCGCAGCCCGCCCACCATCTGGAACACCGAGGTCGCGAGCGCGCCCTTGAACGGGACGCGGCCCTCGATCCCCTCGGGCACCAGCTTCGACAGCTCGTCGGCCCCCTCCTGGAAGTACCGTTCGCGGCTGCCGCGCCCGGCGGCCATCGCCGCCAGCGAGCCCATGCCGCGGTAGACCTTGAACGAACGACCCTCGAGCAGCACCACCTCGCCCGGGCTCTCCTCGGTGCCGGCGAACAGGCTGCCGATCATCACCGAG
>CAZKQE010000481.1:0-1672 GCA_964554725.1 uncultured bacterium | reverse complement strand
TGGATGCCGGCCTCCTCGATGTGCTCCATGACCGCGCCGATGAGCACGGTCTCGCCGTCGGCGACCGCGTCCACGTCCACCTCGAGCGCGCCTTCGAGGAAGCGGTCGAGCAGCACCGGCTCGTCCGCCGAGACCAGCGCCTCGCGCGCGAGCCACTCCTCGAGCTCGGCCGGTTCGTAGACGACGCGCATGCCGCGTCCCCCGAGCACGTACGAGGGGCGCACCAGCACCGGGTAGCCGAGCGACTGCGCCAGCTCGATCGCCTGGCGGCTCGAGCTGGCGCTGAGGCTCTTCGGCTGGCGCAGTCCCAGCGAGTCCACCAGCACCCGGAACCGCTCGCGGTTCTCCGCCAGGTCGAGTCCGTCGAACGACGTGCCCCACAGCGGCACGCCCGCCTCGTGCAGGGCGCGCGCCAGCTTGAGCGGCGTCTGGCCGCCGAGCTGGACGATGACCCCCTCCGGCCGCTCCGCGTCGATGACGTTGAGCACGTCCTCGGCGGTGAGCGGCTCGAAGTAGAGCCGGCTCGAGATGTCGTAATCGGTGCTCACCGTCTCCGGGTTCGAGTTGATGAGCAGCACCTCGTAGCCGCGCGCCTTGAGCTCGAGCGCGGCCTGCACGCAGCAGTAGTCGAACTCGAGCCCCTGGCCGATGCGGTTGGGCCCGCTGCCGATGATGAGCACCTTGCGCCGGTCGCTGGCCGGGATCTCGTCCTCCTCCTCGTAGGTCGAGTAGAAGTAGGGCGTCTCGGCCGGGAACTCGGCGCCGCAGGTGTCCACCGCCTTCATCACCGGCAGCACCTCGAACGCGGCGCGGCGGCGCCGCACCTCGGGCTCGGTCAGGTCGAGCCGGGCGGCGAGGTGACGGTCCGAGATGCCGAGCCGCTTCGCGTCGCGCACCATCCCCTCGCGCCACGGCGCCTCCGGGTCGCGGCGGGCGCGTTCGACCAGCGCCCGGTCGAGGTCGGTGACGCGCCGCATCTGGCGCAGGAACCAGGGGTCGATCCCGGTGAGCCGCGACAGCGTCTCCGGCTTCTCCCCGGCGGCCAGCGCGCGGAACAGGTCGCGCAGCCGCTCGGCGTTCGGCACCTGGATGGACTCGCGCAGCGCCTCGAGGTCGGCGAGGCCGGCCGGGGCCGGCAGCACGCCGTCGCCGGACTCGAGAGCGCGCCAGCCCTTCAGCAGGGCCTCGGGGAACGTGCGCCCGATCGCCATGATCTCGCCCACCGACTTCATCCGCGTGCCGAGCCGCGGGTCGGCGGCGCGGAATTTCTCGAACGCCCAGCGCGGGATCTTCACCACGCAGTAGTCGAGGGTGGGCTCGAAGCAGGCCGGGGTCTTCTTCGTGATGTCGTTGGGGATCTCGTCCAGGGTGAGTCCGGCCGCGAGCATCGCCGCGATCTTGGCGATCGGGAAGCCGGTGGCCTTGCTCGCCAGCGCCGACGAGCGCGAGACGCGCGGGTTCATCTCGATCACCCGCATCTCGCCCGAGTCCGGGTGGACCGCGAACTGGATGTTCGACCCGCCCGCCTCGACCTTGATCGTACGCATGACCCGCAGGGCGGCGTCGCGCATCTCCTGGTAGCAGCGGTCGCTGAGCGTCTGGGCCGGCGCGACCGTGATGCTGTCGCCGGTGTGCACGCCCATCGGGTCGAAGTTCTCGATCGAGCAGACGA
>CAZKQE010000480.1:0-1675 GCA_964554725.1 uncultured bacterium | reverse complement strand
CCCCGCCCCGGCCGGCCCGGGCGGACCGCGACGCCACGGCCGCGGGTCACCGCGCCGGCAGCGCCCCGCGCACGAACTCGACCACGTCGCGCTTGAGCCGCGCCAGCTCGCCCTCGTGGATGTACATCATGTGGCCCGCCTCGTACTCGCGCGTCATGACCCGCGCCCGCTCGGCCGGCTCCAGCATGAGGTGCGCGAGCGTGTAGTCGGTGGCGAAGTAGGGCGTGGCGAGGTCGTAGTAGCCCGAGCCCACGAACAGGCGCATGTCGGGGTTCTTCGAGAACGCCGCGCGCAGCGCCCCGCTCACGTCGGCGAAGCCGGTGTTCGCCGAGCCCCAGTCCCACGGCCCGATCCCGCCGCCCAGGATGTGGTAGGTGAGGTCGGTCTCGTACCTGAGCTCGGCGCGCACGTACTGGTTGAGCATCGCCGTGTAGGGCGGGCGGATCGCCGTCATGCTCGGGTCGAACTCCGGGGTCTCGCCCACCGCCCGGTCGTCCACCCCGGTGAAGCGGCTGTCGAGCCGGCCCACGGTGCGCCGCTCGGAGCGCAGCAGCTCCTTGCAGAACTGCTGGATCGGCACCCGCAGGTCGGCGAGGTCGAGGTAGCGCCGGTCGAGCCCGGTGTAGCGCACCATGCGGTCGAGCGCCGCCGCGCGCTGCTCGGCCGTGGCGTCGCTGCCGCGCGTGAGGAAGCGCGTGTAGTCGCCGGCGCTCCACGCCTCGGCCTCGTCGAGGACGGAGGCCAGGTCGCGCGCCAGCAGGTCGGGCGGCAGCCGCTTGTGGTACCACGCGGTCGCCGTGTAGGTGGGCAGGTAGAGCGGATAGGGCAGCTCGTTGCCGCGGGTGAAGCGCGCGGTCTCGAAGTTGAGGATCGAGGAGACGAGCAGGATGCCGTTGAAGGCGATGCCGCGGTCGACCAGGTACCCCGCGAGCCCCGCCGCGCGCGTGGTGCCGTAGCTCTCGCCGACCAGGAAGAGCGGCGAGGCCCAGCGCTGGTAGCGCGAGAGGTAGAGCCGGATGAACTCGCCGACCGATTCGAGATCGCCCTGCACGCCCCAGAACTTCTTCCCCAGCTCGGGCTTCGCCGCGCGGCTGTACCCCGTCCCCACCGGGTCGATGAACACCAGATCGGTCTGGTCGAGCCAGGTGTGCGGATTGTCGACGAGCTGGTAGGGCGGCGGCGGCATCGCTCCGTCCGGGCGCATCTTGACGCGCCGCGGGCCCAGCGCCCCGAGGTGGAGCCACACCGACGACGAGCCCGGGCCGCCGTTGAACGAGAACATGAGCGGGCGGCTCGCGCGGTCGGCGACGCCGTCGAGCGTGTACGCCATGAAGAAGATCTCGGCCTCGGTCTCGCCCGTCTCGCTCTTCAAGGGCAGCTTGCCGGTGGTGACCGTGTAGGCGAGCGGGCGGCCGGAGACCGTGATGCGGTGGCGGGTCACGACCGGGGCGGCGGTCGTGTCGGCCTTCCCCCGGGTCGCCGGCGGGTCGGCCGCCCGGGTGGGTGCGGCGAGCGCGAGCAGCGCGGCGCAGGTGAGGGCGGATGCGCGCGCGGCGCGCGGGAGGCGGGCGAGGGCAGGCGCCATGCGGGCGGCACGGCGGAGGCGGGCGGGCGGACGCGTCATGGGCGGCTCCGGGGCAGGGCGGCGGGTGAAGGTGGCGGAGAGAGAGGGATT
>CAZKQE010000479.1:0-1687 GCA_964554725.1 uncultured bacterium | reverse complement strand
CGGCGCGCGCCGGCGTCGCGGCGGCGCGGGCCGCCTTGCCACGCGCGGCCGTGCCGCGGCTCGCGGCCCGCGTCCGACCGGGGGGCGCGCGGGGCCGGCGCTTGCCGGGAAGTCGCGGCTCGGCATCGGGTTTGCGGCGGGCGCGCGGGGACTTGCGTGGCATGGCCGGGGCAGCCTAATGGACCCTTCCGGCACGGGCAAGGATGGCGCGCCGCGCGGTGGGAGTGCCGCGCACGGCGCCGCCCGCCGGGGCCCGCGCTCCCCGCTCATGCCGTGCCCCGGGACGGCCGATAACCTGAGCCACCCCCGCCGCGCCCTCCCCGGGGCGTCCCCCGCCCGACCGCCGATCCACGTCGGAGTACGACATGAAGCGAACCGTCCTGATGTGCCTGGCCCTCGCCGTCCTGCTCCTCGTCCCGCCGCCCGCGGCGGCCCAGGAGGCGGCGAAGCAGAAGTGCACGCTCGAGGTGGGCGCCTGCCTCGGCATGTTCGACAAGATGCGCGAGCGGCCGTGGCTCGGGATCGAGTACGAGCCGCAGGCGGACGGGGGCCTGCTCATCAAGCGGCTGGTGCCGGGCGGTCCTGCCGAGCAGGCCGGGATGAAGCCGGGCGACACCGTGCTCACGGTCGAGGGCGTGAAGGTGCCCGAGGCGCCGAAGCTGCTCGCCGGCAAGGCCGGCTGGCGCATCGGCGGGAAGGTGCGCTACCGCGTGCGCCGCGACGGGCAGGAGCAGGAGATGCCGGTGGTGATGGGCCAGATCTCGAACGAGCTGCTGGCGCGGCTCATCGGCGACCACATGGTCGAGAACCACCTCGCCTCCGCCGAGGCGGGAGCCTCCCGCATCAACTGAGCCGCCGCGTGGCCGCACGCGCGAGGGGGTCGCGGGCATCGCCCGCGGCCCCCTTCGGCATCCCGGTCGGGCGTCCGTTCAGAACGAGGCGGTCGTCTCGCCCGCCGAGCGTTCGACGCAGATCGTCCGCGTGGCGCCCTCGCCGTTGACCACGGTGACCACGACCCGCCGGCTCTCGTGCGTGGCCGATTCGCGCGCCGCCTCGGCGACCGCCGCCTCGACCCGCTCGCGCGCGCGATCCCGCTTCGCCCGCAGCGCGGCGCCGACCGGTTCCGCGTGCGATCCGCGGGCCAGCGTCCGGACGTGGAGGTGGCGCACCGGGACCGCCGCCCTGGCGACGTCCGCGCACACGGCGTCCCCGGCCGGCACGGCCGGCGCCGCCCCCGCGAGACGCGGCGTCTCCCGCGCGCCCGGGGGCGGCGTCACCTCGCCCAGCCGTCGCGCCGTCTCCTTCACCGCGCCCAGCGCCACCTGGAACGCCGACGCCCCCGCCTCGCGGGACAGCGTCGTGACGCGCTCGACCACTCCCTGCTCGGCCAGCGCCCGGGTCGCGGCCGGCAGCGCCGCCCGCAGGCTCGTCACCTCGAAGGCGAGCACGCCGCCCGCGACCGCGATCCAGGCCAGCTCCCCGATCGTCTTCCGTCTCATCGCTCACCTCCCGGTTCCCACGCGGCCGGGCGGACGGCCCGCGCCGCTCGGCTCATCGATGCCCCTGTGACGGGGGCCGGGGCGGGGAACGTTGGGACGCGGGCGCCGGATCGGACGGCCGCGGGCGGGAATTCACCGGGCCCTGACGCCGGGCGGGCGGTGCGGGCGGCGCGCGGCGGGCGGCGCGC
>CAZKQE010000478.1:0-1693 GCA_964554725.1 uncultured bacterium | reverse complement strand
CCCCGAGCGGCGAGGCGTGGAGCGAGGTGGTGCGGTGGCCGGCGGTGAACGCCAGGCCGGCCAGCGCGGCGGGGTCGAGCCCGCCGGTGGCGGCGGCGCCGACCGCGAGGTAGGCGCCACCCGCCGGCAGCGCCCAGCCGAGCGCGAACGCGGTCGCCGCCCCCGGCACGGCGCGGCCGCCGCGGCCCGCGACCGCGAGGGCGAGCGTGGCGGCGGCGGCGAACACCGCGGCGCTCTGGTGGATGAGCATCGCCCCGGCGACGGCGAGCCCCGACGCGAGCCAGGCGCGGCGCGAGCGCGCGCCGGCGGCGAGCCAGGCGCCCAGCAGCAGGAACGCGAGCGAGGGGACCATGACCAGCGCCTCGGTCGAGAAGCGCCAGACCGCGTTCGACACCCCGACGGCGACCGTGACCGCGAGCGCGCGGCGCGGTCCGGCGCCGAGGCGCAGGGCCAGCCGCCCGGCGAGCCAGGTCGAGAGCGCGCCGCACAGCGCGCTCAGGGCCTGCGGGGGGAAGAGCGGGTCGCGCGCGAGCCCGAGCGGCGCCAGCGCCCGGTGGGCGGCCACCGCGAGCGGCGCGTAGAGGAGATGGTGCGGATGGAACAGCGCGGTCGAGAGGTAGCGGTCGGCGAGCAGCGGGTCGCCGGCGGCCCGCGCGGCGTAGGCGATCGCGTCCCAGGTGTGGACGCGCGCGCGGGTGAGGAGGTAGAGGGCGCCGAACCCGGCCGCGATCCAGCCCGCCCGGCGCGCGGCGTCCGGCGACCGGGCGGCTGCCGCGCCGGCGGGGACGCTCACGCGCCGCCCGGCGCCCGTTCCGCCCGGCGGTAGAGCGCGCGCAGGGCCGCCGGGTGGAGGACCGCGAACGACGAGAGGAGCGCGGCACTCCACACGCGGCGCCGCGGCAGGCGCGGTCGCCGCGGGCCCCACGGGAACTCCGGGTCGCGGCGCGCGTGGTCGAGCGAGCCGAGCGCCCACAGGGCGGGCCACAGGCAGAAGAGGCGGTAGCGCACCCGCCGCACCGGGAACAGCTCCAGGTAGTCGGGCACCGTGGCGAGCGCGGCGCGCGCCTTCCGCTCGAGCCGGCGGGCGACCGCGGTGACCTCGGGTCCGCCGCCGTCCACCAGGTCGCGCGGCTCGATCCCGGCCTCGCCCAGCCAGTCGCGGGGCACGTAGCAGCGCCCGGCGCGCACGTCGCCCGGCCAGTCGAGCAGGATGTTCGTGAGCTGGAGCGCCCGCCCGACCGCCGGCGCGGCGGTGACCCGGCGGGCCTCGAGCGCCGGGTCGGCGGCGCCGTACTCGGCGGCGAACAGGCGCGTCAGCATCACGCCGACGCAGCCCGCCACCACCCAGCAGTAGTCGTCGAGCTCCGCCTCGCTGTCGAGGTAGGCGACCCCGGCCGGGCGCGCGGCCGCGCGCGGCGCGTTCCGCCTCCTCCCCGCGGGCAGGGGGCCGCCCCCCGCGAGCTGGTGAAAGGGGCCTTCATGGTGTCGGCGCCCGGCTTCCAGTTGGCGGGGCACACCTCGCCCACCTTCTCCACCTGCTGGAAGGCCTGGATCACGCGCAGGGCCTCCTCCACGTTGCGACCCACGGGGAGGTCGTTGATCGTGGCGTGCCGCACGATGCCCTTGGGGTCGATGATGAACAGGCCGCGGAGCGCGATCCCCGGCCCCTCGAGCAGCACGTCGTACTTGCGGG
>CAZKQE010000477.1:0-1701 GCA_964554725.1 uncultured bacterium | reverse complement strand
AACCTGTGCTCGCGGGAGTACCTGTTCCGCCACTACGACAGCGAGGTGCAGGGGCGCACCTGGCTGCGCCCCGGCGAGGGGGACGCGACGGTGATCCGCGTGCATCCGGAGCGGGCGCTGGGGGTGGCGGTCGCGGTGGGCGGCAATCCCTTCTGGTGCGGGGCCGATCCCGAGCTGGGCGCGCGGCACGCGGTCGCCGAGGCGGCGCGCAACGTGGCCTGCGCCGGGGCGCGGCCGTGGGCGCTCACCGACTGCCTGAACTTCGGCCACCCCTCGGACCCGCGCGTGATGGGGGACCTGGCGGCGACGCTCGAGGGACTCGCGGTGGCGGCCGAGGCGCTGGGCGGGCTCGCCGCCCGCGACGCCCCGTTGCCGTTCGTGAGCGGGAACGTGAGCCTGCACAACCAGAGCGGCGAGCGCGCGGTCCCCGCCTCGCCGGTCGTGCTGTGCGCGGGGGTGGTCCACGATGTGACCGCCTCGCTCGGTCTGGCGCCGCAGTCGGCCGGGGACTTCCTGGTGCTGGTGGGGGAGCCGCGCGACGAGCTGACCGGCAGCGCCCTCGCGCGCGAGGTGCTGGACGAGCCGGGCGGGGCGCCGCCGTCCCTCGATCTGGCGCGGGAGGCGCGGCTGCAGGAGCTGGCGGTGCTGGCGGCCGAGGGCCGCTGGGCGCGGGCGGCCCACGACGTCTCGGACGGCGGGCTGGCGGTGGCGCTGGCCGAGATGGTGATGGCGGGCGCGCCGCGCGCGGGGCTCGGCCTCGAGGTGGACCTCGAGGTGCTGGAGTCGCACACGACGGGGGCGCTGTTCAGCGAGCGGCCGGGGATCGTGTTCGAGGTCCCGCCCGAGCGCGCCGCACGGCTGTTCCAGGCCGCCCGCGACCGCTCGCTGCTGGCGTGGCCGATCGGCACCGTCACCGCGACCCCGCTGCTGCGCGCGCGGCTGCCGGGCGGCGACACCGTCCAGTGGACGGCCGACGAGCTGCGGGCGGCGGCCGGCGCGCCGCTGGCGCGGCTGTGGAACGAACGCGAGGCGGAGCCGTGACCGCGGCACGCGTGGCGGTGATCCGCTTCCCGGGCGTCAACTGCGAGGCGGAGAGCGCGCGGGCGCTCGAGCGCGCGGGCCTGGCGGCCGAGATCGTCACCTGGACCCGCCCGCCGTCGGACCTGCGCGGGTTCCAGGCCTACGTGCTGCCGGGCGGGTTCTCCTATCAGGACCGCGTGCGGGCCGGCGCGCTGGCGGCCAAGGACCCGCTGCTCGAGGTGCTCGCGGGCGAGGCGGGGCGGGGCAAGCCGGTGCTCGGCATCTGCAACGGCGCCCAGGTGCTGGTCGAGGCCGGACTGGTGCCGGGCGGCTCGGGGGTCGAGCTGGCGCTGGCGCGCAACCAGATGCCGGAGCGCGACGGCTATCACGCCCTCTGGGTGACCACGCGGGTCGAGCCGTCGCGCTGCGTCTTCACCCGCGCGCTGCCGGCCGGCACGCTGCTGCCGCTGCCGGTGGCCCACGGCGAGGGCCGCTTCACCGCGCGCGAGCCGGGCCGGGTCGCCGCCCTGGCGCGGGCCGGGCAGGTGCCGCTCCGCTACGCGGCGGCCGACGGGGGCGAGGCGGCCGGGTTCCCCGACAATCCGAACGGGGCGGAGGCCGACGCGGCGGCGGTGTGCAACGGCGGCGGCAACGTCCTGGCGCTGATGCCGCATCCCGAGC
>CAZKQE010000476.1:0-1703 GCA_964554725.1 uncultured bacterium | reverse complement strand
CGTCGAGCGGGGCGCGATCGGCGTGCACGGTGAACGCGGGACCCGCGGCGGAGGTCACGCTGTGGGTGTCGGCGAGCTGGAGCCAGGGGTCGATCCAGCCCTCCCATCCCGCCACCCGTGCCTCGACCGGGCGGTCGAGCCCCACCGGGCCCTGGGCGGTGACGCGCCACATCGGCGACTGGCGGGGCCGCCGCGCGTCGCGCTGCACGTCCACCGTCACCGCGAGCGCGCCCAGCCGGCCGCGGACCAGAGTGCCGCCGATGCCGCCCCGCTCCAGCGTGCCGTCGCGCAGCGTGCGACGCACCTCCTCGAGCACCGCGGCGCGCGTCATCCCCGGCCGCCCGAGCCGGCGCGACGCGAACCCGACCGCGAGCGCCGCCACCACGCCGCCGAGCAGCCACGCGATCAGGTTCACGCCTCCCTCCACGGTCGCCTCCGCCGGCGGCGCCCCGCCGCCGGGCCGTAGTCTCGGCCCTCGCCGCCGCGCGCGCAAGCCCGCGACGGCCCGCGACGGCCACGGCCGCACCTGCCCCCGGGCGGCCGGGCGGGCGGCGAACCCGCCCTCGACAGCCGCGGCCGGGTGCGGTAGAACCCGGCAGGGAACCCACCACCACCCTCTCCTCCCGGAGCCCGCCATGACCTGGGTCACGCTGGTGCCCGCGCTGCTCGTCCTCGCCGGTCCGGCCGCCGCGCCGCCGTCGCCGGTCGCCCACACCTACTCGATCGTCGCCCGCGACCCGGCCACCGGCGAGCTGGGGGTGGCGGTCCAGTCCCACTACTTCTCGGTCGGGCCCATCGTGCCGTGGGCGGCCGCCGGCGTCGGGGCGGTCGCCACCCAGTCACTGGTGCTCGTGGACTACGGCCCGAACGGCATCGAGCTGATGCGCGGCGGCATGGGCGCCCGGCAGGCGCTCGACTCGCTGCTGCGCGCCGACGCCCACAACGAGGCGCGGCAGGTGGCGATGGTGGACGCGAAGGGCGAGGTCGCCGCCTACACCGGCAAGGGCTGCATCCCCGACGCCGGCCACCAGACCGGCGCCCAGTACTCCGTGCAGGCGAATCTGATGGCGAGCCCGACGGTGTGGCCGGCGATGGCGGCGGCGTTCGAGCGCGCCGAGGGCGACCTCGGCGAGCGCATGATGCAGGCGCTCGAGGCGGCCGAGCAGGAGGGCGGCGACATCCGCGGCAAGCAGTCGGCGGCGATCCTGGTCGTGAAGGCGCAGACGACCGGCCGGCCGTGGAAGGACTGGGTCTACAACCTGCGGGTCGAGGATCACCCCGAGCCGCTCAAGGAGCTGAGGCGGCTGCTGCGCCTCCAGCGCGCCTACAACCTCAACGGCCAGGGCGACGACTTCATGGCCGAGAAGAAGACCGCCGAGGCGATGGCCGCCTACGAGGCGTCGGCGAAGCTCGCCCCCGAGGTGGTCGAGCTCCAGTTCTGGGCGGCGCTCACGATGTACACGAACGGTCGCGAGGCGGACGGGCTCAAGCTGTTCCGCGAGGTGTTCCAGCGCGAGCGGCTGTGGGTGGACCTGATCCCGCGGCTCGCGAAGGTGGGCCTGTTCCCCGACGACCCGAAGAAGATCGAGGAGGTCCAGCGCCAGCGTCCGCGCTCGCGCATGGGCCGCGGGCGGTAGCCATCGCCGCCGCGCGCAGTCTCCGGCCGCGCCGCGCCCCGCGCGCCTTCGCGCGCGGCGGCGCCC
>CAZKQE010000475.1:0-1715 GCA_964554725.1 uncultured bacterium | reverse complement strand
CTCTGCTCGCCCATCACCCAGCGGATCGCGTCGGAGACGTTCGTCTTGCCGCAGCCGTTGGGGCCGATGACGCCGGTGATGCCGTCGCCGAACGTGAGCGTGGTCTTGTCCACGAACGACTTGAAGCCCTGGAGCTCGAGCTTGTAGAGGAACATCCCTGTTCACCTCTCCGAAGGCGTCGTCCCGGCGTCCGGGACGGCCGATGGCGACCGGTTCACCCGCTCGAGCGCGGCGACGACCTCGTCCAGCTCGTCGTCCGCCAGCGTCCTCACGTCCAGCCTGAACTTCCCTGTCCGGATGAAACCGATCACCGGGGGGGCCGCGCCGCGGGCCCTGCGCTCCAGCTCGTCCGCTCCGACCTCGGGATGCCCGACCGCGACCACCCACCCGGGAAGCCGCTGGAGGGGCAGCGCCCCTCCCCCGACCTCCCCCGAACCTCGTTCCACGGACACCTCGAGCGACGGCACCCGGCGCCGCAGCGCCTCGGCCAGGGACCGTGCCCGCCGCTCGAGGTCCGCCTCGGAGCGCCGCAGCATCCCGAGCGCGGGGACCTCGTCCGCCGCCCGCGCCGGGTCGCCGAACGCCGGCAGGGTCGCCTCGAGCGCCGCCAGCGTCAGCTTGTCCACCCGGAGCGCGCGCGCCAGCGGATCACGGCGCAGCCGCTCGACCAGGCGCCGCCGGCCCAGCACCAGACCGGCCTGCGTGGCGCCCAGCAGTTTGTCGCCGGAGAAGGTAACGAGGTCGCACCCGGCGGTCAAACTCTCTCTCACCGTCGGCTCGCGCTCGAGCCCGAGCGTCGAGAGGTCGGTGAGGGCGCCGCTGCCGAGGTCCTCGACCAGCGGCACCCGGCGGCGGCGGGTCAGTGCCGCGAGCTCCTCGAGCGTCGGGCGGGCGGTGAACCCGGCGACGCGGAAGTTGCTGGGGTGGACGCGCAGCACGGCCCCCACCTCGCGGCCGTGGCGGGCGAGGGCGCGCTCGTAGTCGCGCAGGTGGGTGCGGTTCGTGGTGCCGACCTCGACCAGCGTGGCGCCGCTGCGCTCGAGGATCTCGGGGATGCGGAACGAGCCGCCGATCTCGACCAGCTCGCCGCGCGACACCACCACCCGGCGTCCGGCGGCGAGCGCGGCCAGCGCCAGCAGCAGCGCCGCCGCCCCGTTGTTGACCACCAGCCCCGCCTCGGCCCCGGTGAGCCGGGTCAGCCAGCGCTCGACCCCGGTCCCGCGCTCCCCGCGGCGCCCGGTGGCGAGGTCGAACTCGACGCTGCAGTACCCGCGGGCCACCTCGGCCACCGCCTCGCGCGCCCGGGCCGAGAGCGGCGCCCGGCCCAGGTTCGTGTGGAGCACCACCCCGGTGGCGTTGAGCACCCGCCGCAGATGGGGCCGCGCCGCCCCCTCCGCCCGCGCCCGGGCCGCAGCCGCAAGTGATTCCAGTGCAGGGAGTTCAGCGCCCCGTCGCAGCCGGGCGCGCTGGCTCGCCAGCTCGGCGCGGACGGCCTCCGTGACCAGGGAGCGCGGCAGGACGGCGAGCGTCCCGGCGAGGGACGGGTGACGGAGCAGCGTCTCGACCGCCGGCAGGGCGCGGAGCGCGCGCGTGGACGTGGGCATGGCCGGCGATTGTAGCCGCGCGCGCGGGCGCGCGCGAGGGCGGCCGCGGCCGGGCGGGCGCGCCGGGCCCGGCGGCGGGAAGCACGGCGGCCCGACGCGCGGGGGCGCGGC
>CAZKQE010000474.1:0-1724 GCA_964554725.1 uncultured bacterium | reverse complement strand
CCCCCCGACAGCGCCCATCTCGCCGCCCGCGACCTGCGCGCGCGCTTCCGGCTGCCGTGGGTGGCGGACTTCCGCGACCCGTGGGTGGGGCTCTCGTTCCGCACCCCGCCCACCCGCTGGCACCGCGCCCGGCAGGCGGCGATGGAGCGCAGCGTGCTCGCCGGCGCCGACCTGGTGCTGGCGGCCTCGCGCACCCACGCCGACGACCTGCGCCGCCGCGCCGCCGCGCCCGGCGCGCCCGACGGCGTCACGCCCGGCGGCGGGATCGAGCACCTGCCGAACGGGTTCGAGCCGGCGGGGCCGGAGAGCGCCGGGACGGACGCCCCGCCCGAGACGTTCGTCGTGGCCTTCACCGGCACGCTCTCGCAGATGCCGGACGCCGAGGTGTTCCTCGAGGCGCTGCACGACCTGTTCGCGCGCCGCCCCGAGGCGCGCCGCCGTCTGCGCGCGCGCCTCGCCGGGCCCTACGAGGGGAGCCTCGCCGACCGCGCGACCGCGCTCGGGCTCACCGGCATCGTGCGCTTCGACGGTCCGCTCGCCCACGCGGCGAGCCGCGCCCTGCAGCGGCGGGCGGACCTGCTGCTGCTCTGGAAGCCGCGCGGCGAGGGCTACCGCACCATGGTGCCGGGCAAGCTCTACGAGTACCTGGACGCCGGGCGCCCGCTGCTGGCGATGCTCGCGGACGGGGACGAGGGGGCGGAGCTGGTGCGGCGCGCGGGCGGCGAGGTGGTGCCGCCGGGCGAGCGCGCCCCGCTGGCCGACGCCCTCGAGCGGCGCTACCTGGCGTGGCAGCGCGAGGGGCGCGCGCCCTCGTCGCGGCCCGACTGGCTGGCGGAGCACACGCGCGAGCGCCTCGCCGCCCGGCTCGCCGAGCTGCTCGACGGGCTGCCGCGGAGGCCGACGTGAGCCGCGCCGACGATCCGCGGCTCACCCGCGGCGAGCTCTGGGCGTTGTTCGGCGGGCTCGCGCTGGCGGCGGCGCTGCTGGCGCCGCTGCGCGGCTACGTCACCGACGACACCTACATCCACCTCCAGGTGGCGCGCCACCTCGCCGCCGGCGAGGGCCCGGTGTTCAACGCCGGCGAGCGGGTCTACGGCGGCACCAGCCCGCTGTGGGTGGGGCTGCTGGCGGCGGCGATGGCGCTGGGAGCGGACGGGCTCGCCGCCGCCCGCGCGCTGGGCGGCGCGGCGACGATGGCCTCGATCGGGCTGATGCTGCAGCTGCTGCGCGCCACGGTGCGGACGCCCTCGCTGCGGGCCGCCGGCACGCTGGCGTGGGCCGGCCACGCGTGGATGCTGCGCTGGGCGCTCTCGGGCATGGAGACCCCGCTGGCGGTGGCGCTCACCCTCGGCGGGTTCGCGGCGCTGGCGCGCGGGCGGGCCGGGCTCACCGGGACGCTGTGGGCGCTGGCCGCCCTCACGCGCCCCGAGGGGGCGGCGCTGCTCCTGCTCTGGGGGCTGCTGCTGGCCGCCGGGGCGCGCCGTCCGGGCGGCGCGCGGCGGCTGGTCGCCGGCCTGCTGGGGCCGCTCCTCCTCCAGGGCGGCTGGCTGGCGTTCGCGGCCGCCTTCTACGGCACCCCGTGGCCGCAGACCCTGGCCGCCAAGACCGCGGGCGCGGGCGGGCCGTCCTACCACCTGGCGAACCTGTGGCGGCAGGCGCGCATCGTCGGCGCCACCGACGCGCTGCCGGCGGCGCTGCTCGCGGTGGCGGCGCTGGCCGCCGCC
>CAZKQE010000473.1:0-1727 GCA_964554725.1 uncultured bacterium | reverse complement strand
CGGCGCGCCCGGCCCCGCCCGCCGCCCCGGCCGCGCGGGCGGCGCTCGACCGCTGGGGGGACGCGGCCGGCACGGGCGGCGTCGAGGTCTCGGAGCAGGCGCTGGTCGCGGCCCTGCACGCGGTGCGGGCGCGCGCCGTGCACGGGCTGGCGCTGCTGCCGCTCGCGGACGGCGACGACGCGCGGGTGGCCCCGCTGGTCGGGCTCGCGCTCGCCGCGCGGGACGGGACCGCCTGCTACGTGCCCCTGCGGCACGGCGCGGGCGTGAACCTGGCGGCGGCGCGGGTGCGCGAGTGGCTCCAGCCGGCACTCGCCGACGCGACGGTGCCCAAGGTGGGCGAGGACCTGAAGCGCGACGCCCACCTCCTCGCGGGGTTCGGGGCCCCGCTCGCGGGGCTCGGGTTCGACGTGCGGATCGGTTCCTTCCTGTGCGACCCCGCCCGCGACCACGGGCTCGACGCGCTGGCGCAGGACTTCCTCGCCCGCCCGCTGCCGCGGCTCGAGCGGCCCGCGGGCCCGCGCGGGGCGCGCCCCGGAGCGTCGGCGACCACGGTCGCCCACGCCGCCGCGGTCGGCACCGCGCGGGCCGCCGCGCTGTTCCCGCTCGCCGACGCCCTGCGCGCCCAGCTCGAGGCGCGGGACCAGTGGTCGCTCTACGAGCGGCTCGAACATCCGCTGATCCCGGTGCTGCTCGAGATGGAGTCCCACGGCATCGCGATCGACGCCGGCCGGCTGGGCGGGATGGCGGCCACGGCGGGGGTCGAGATCGAGCGCCTGCGGGGCGAGCTGCTGGCGATGGCGGGCGAGGAGCTGAACCTCGACAGCGGCCCGCAGATCGCGAAGGTGCTGTTCGAGCGGCTCAAGCTCCAGCCCGGCGGCCGCACGCCCTCCGGGGCGCTCTCGACCCGCTCCGAGGTCCTCGAGGAGCTGGCCGCGCAGCACCCGTTCCCGGCCCGGCTGCTCGAGTACCGCGCGCTGACGAAGCTCAAGTCCACCTACCTCGACACCCTGCCGCGCGTCGCCGACCCGCGCGACGGGCGGGTGCACACCCGCTTCGACCAGGCGGGGGCCGCGACCGGGCGGCTGTCCTCGAGCGATCCCAACCTCCAGAACATCCCCATGCGCACCGAGCAGGGGCGCGCGATCCGGCGCGCGTTCGTCGCCCCGCCCGGGATGCTGCTGGCGGGCGCGGACTACTCGCAGATCGAGCTGCGCGTGATGGCGCACCTCTCGGGCGACCCCGGCCTCATCGAGGCGTTCGCCGCCGGCGAGGACGTGCACGAGAGCACCGCGCGCCGCATCTTCGGCATCGCGAGCGGGCCGCTCGATCCGGCGCTGCGCGCCCGGGCCAAGATCGTCAACTTCGGCGTCATGTACGGGATGGGCGCCCGCAGCCTCTCCCAGCAGATGGGGATCGGCCTCGCCGAGGCGCAGGAGTTCATCGCCGGCTACTTCCGTGTCTACGCGCGCGTGCGGGACTTCCTCGACGCGACGGTCGAGGAGGCGCGCGCGCGCGGCTTCGTGCAGACGCTGCTGGGGCGGCGGCGCTACCTGCCGGAGCTGTCGGGCGGGCGCGGCGCCGCCCGCGCGTTCGCCGAGCGCGCGGCGGTGAACACGCCGATCCAGGGCTCGGCGGCGGACCTCATGAAGCTGGCGATGATCCGCGTCCATCGCGCCTTGAAGGCGCGCCGGCCCTCGGCTAGATTGCTGCTCCAGGTGCACGACGAG
>CAZKQE010000472.1:0-1734 GCA_964554725.1 uncultured bacterium | reverse complement strand
CCCCCATGCCGCCGGCGCCGAGCGGGGAGACGATCGCGTAGGGGCCGAGGCGGGTCCCGGGGGTGAGCGGCATCGGGGGAATCTACCTCAGCGCACGGGGGCGTGCCACGCGAGTGGGCCGCGCGGTGACGATCTTCGCAGGCATGAGCGGGGAGGACGCCGGGGGATCCCCCCTCGCGCCGGCGCTCCGACCCTCGGCCGGCGGGATCGCGAGCCGATACGGCCGCCCCCGGCGGTCTGGTCCGCGTCCGCCCGTCAGGAGCGCCTCCCTCGCCCGCCGGCCCCGCACCGTCGGGCCTCGCCCGCTCACATCCTCGCGAACTCCACGCGGCGGTTCATCGCCCGGCCTTCGGGCTTCGCATTGCTCGCCAGCGGCTGGGTGTCGCCCTTGCCGTCGGTCGTGAACCGGTCCGCGGCGATGCCGAACTCGGTGGCGAGCACCTTCGCCACCGCGGCGGCACGGCGCTTCGACAGGTCGAGGTTGCTCGCGGGCGTCCCGACGTTGTCCGTGTGCCCGCTGACCTTGAGCTTCGTCGCCGGGTTCGCCTCGAGATACGAGGCGACCTGGCGCAGCACCGGGGCGGACTCCGGCATCACGACGTCGGAGCCGGTCGCGAAGCGGATCCCGTACGTCACGAGCTTCCCGCTCGCGAGCATGTCCTTGGGCGGCTTGCACCCCTCGGCGAAGCGCACGTTCGTGATCATCGGCGGCCGGTGGTTCGTGCCGAAGCGGAACGCGATCTCGGTCGCGGGATCGCCCGACAGCTCGGGGACGTTGGCGATGCGTTGCCGGTCCATGTACACCTTCAGCGACCGGCCGCGCGCCATGAACATCACGTGGTGACGGCCGGAGACCTCGCCTTCGAACGGGGGCCGGGTGCTGAACGACCCGTTCGTGAAGGCCGCCATCACTCCGCCGACCGGGAACTGGAGCTGCCAGACTTCCTCGTTCCCGGCCATGCCCGAGACATCGAGCGCGGCCTCGCCGCCGGGATCGATGGCGTGGAGGTCGAACTCGAGGGTCCAGAACTCGGGCAGCCTGGGCGGCACCTTCATGCGCACGCGGTTGTAGTACCCGCTCGAGCGCAGCCAGCGCTCGCCCTCCAGCTCGACGACTTCCAGCGTGCCCTCGAGGAGCTTCCAGCGCTGCGGGAACTCGCCCAGCTCGTCCTGGCGGAAGTCGTCGAGGAACATCACGCTGTCGCCGGGGACGAAGTCGAACTTGGTGGAGACCGCCGACACCTTGCCGCCGGCGGCTCCGGGCGCCGCGGCCGGAGTCGCCTCCCCGGCCTCCGCCTTCGCGGCGTCGGTCTCCTTCGCGGCCGGCTTCTCGTCGGTCGCCTTGTCCACGACCTCCTCGGCCTTGGTGCCGGCCTTGTCGGTGACTTTCTTCTTGAGCCGATCGCCGAGGCCGGCGTGACCGACGGGAACGAGGACGGCGGCGACGACCAGGATCGCCACCGTCGCGAGCGCTGCGATGCGTGTGCGCTTCATGTGCGCCTCCGAGCGTGCGGGCAACCGTCCGTGCCGGAGCCCCCCGGCGCGGACCTTCTCATGAGACGACCGGGCCCCGATCCATCCGCAGCCGACGTCGCGTGGGGGCGGTGGCCACCGCCCCATTGTACCCTTCCGCGTCCCGCAACGACGAGCCGCGACGCCCCGGTCCGATTCCGCTGGAGCGTCGCCGGAAAGGTCATGATCGCGGCAGTGGCGCGGCGGGCGGGACCGGGGGTG
>CAZKQE010000471.1:0-1769 GCA_964554725.1 uncultured bacterium | reverse complement strand
GAGCCGCCGTGGCCGTTCGTGGACGATGCGCCGCCGTCACCCGCGTCCGCTGCGGCGCCGCCGGAGATCGGTGCCCGGTCCACCCCGGCCGAGGAGCCGTGGCCGTTCGTGGACGAGGCGCCGCCGGCGCCCGCGTCCGGCGAGGCGCCGTCGCCTCCGCTCGCGATGGAGGAGGCATCCGCCGCCGCCGAACCGCTGCCCGCCTTGGCGCCGGGCGCGGGCTCGCCGGCCGCGGCGGATGTGGTCGAGGCCGCGGCGCCGTCCGCGGCCCCGGCCGCGGCGATCGCACCGGCGGCGCCCGCGGCCGAGGGTGAGCGCGCGGCCGCCCCTCCGCAGCGACCGGCCTGGCCCACGCCGCAGGAGCTGGCGCCGCGCCGGTTCGCGGGCCGCCGGCACGGGCTGTGGATCGCGCTGGTCGGCGTCCTGTTCGCCGTCGGCTGGCTGGCCGGGGCGGCGCAGGACGACGGCCGGCCGCACGAGGCGGGTCGCCGCGGCCCGCTCGGCCGGGCGCTGCAGGCGGTGGGGCTCGCCGGTCCCAGCTTCGTGGTCCAGGTGAACAGCCGCCCGCCGGGCGCCTGGATCTCGGTGGATGGGGAGCCGCTGACGCTGCGCACTCCGGCCGCGATCGAGGTGCCGCCGGGCGAGCACACGATCGGACTCTCCTTCTCCGAGTACGGCGACGCCACCTATCCGGTGCGCGGGCGCCAGGGCGACCGCGTGCCGCTCGATGCCGCGCTGTGGGGGGCGCTCGAGGTGTTCTCGCCCAGCCAGGTGGGCGTGGTGGACGTCACGGTGGACGGGGTCCCGCGCGGGACCGCGCCGCTGCGGGTGGACAGTCTCTCGCCCGGCGTGCACGAGGTGCGCTTCTCGGGCGACGGCATGGTGCCGTGGGGCCAGACGGTCGAGATCCGCGTCGGCGAGACGCGCGAGCTGGTCACGCAGAGCGTCTCGTCGCCCGCCTCGGGCGTGCTCCAGGTCGAGGCCACGCTCACCGACGAGTCCGGCACCCAGCCGCTGAAGGGGGCGCAGGTGTGGGTGGACGGCGCCCTGCGCGGCGTCACCCCGCTCACGCTCGACCTGCCGCGCGGGCCGCACAGCGTGCGGCTGGTCCACCGCGGCCAGGAGGCGCCGATCCAGGTCATCGACCTGCCGGGCGGGAACCAGCGGTTCGCGGTGTTCGAGCTGGGGCTCGACGCCGAGGTGCCGCGCATCGCGGTGGACGTGCCGGCGCGCATCCCGCGCGACCGCCCGGCGGTGCTCTCGGCGGCGCTGCTCGGCATCGCCGCGCCCGAGGTGCGCGAGATGTGGCTCCACGTGCAGCTCGGCGAGGGCCCGTGGCGGCGCTACGCGCTGACGCTGCTCAAGACCGCGTCCGGCGCCGCCGGGGTGGTGACCTTCCCGGTCGCCGCCTTCGACGCCGACGGCCGCACGCGCTGGTACGTCAGCGCCCTCTCGGGGCAGGGGGACGAGACGTTCACCGAGATCCGCACGATCCAGCTGGAGCCGCCCGCGGGCCGCTGATCCGACCACGCCGGAACCGGCCCCGTCCACGCCGTGGGCGGGGCCCGCGCTGTCCCGGCCCGCCAATCCGCTGCGCCCGCGCGCGCGCGCCCCGGCACGGCTCCCGCCCGGGAACGGCCGCATGGGCGGCCGGTGCGCGGTGGCGGCGGCGGTGGCGGTGTGGTGCGGGATCGCGACCGGCGGCGGCGCGGCGGCGACGGTGGCGTCGCTGGCCGCGCTCGCCCCGCTCGCGTGGCTCACCCTGCGCG
>CAZKQE010000470.1:0-1779 GCA_964554725.1 uncultured bacterium | reverse complement strand
GCCGACCCGGCGGCGACCCTCGCGCGGGCGCGCGCGCTGCTCGCGGTGCAGGACTTCGCCGCCGCCGCACGGCTGATCGGGGAGCTGGCCGCGCGGCCCGACGCCGACGCCCGCGCGCTCGGCTATCGCTGGGCCACCGCGCGCGACGACGCCGCCACGATCGACTCGCTCACCCGCGCGCGGCTCGCGCGCGACCCCGACGGGGCGCCCGAGCTGCTGGCGGCCGGCCGGCTCGCCTGGGACCTGCTCGACTACCCGCGCGCCGACTCGCTCTTCACCCGCGCGCTGGCGGCGGGGGCGGGCCCGGACGAAGCGGCGCGGCGGACGCGCGCCGCCGCGCGCCACGGCCGCGCGCTGGTGCTGCAGAAGCGCCGCGACTGGGACAGCTCGCTGGTCGAGCTGCGGGGGGCGCTTGCCGAGCACGCCACCGCCGAGGCGCTCGAGGCCCTCGCCCAGACGCTGATCCGGCTCGGTCGCACGGACGAGGCGATCGCCGCCGCGGAGTGGGGGGTGCGGCTCCACCCCTACCACGACGCCTCGCACTACCTGCTCGGGAACGGCTACACGCGCCGCAACTACACCCAGCTCGTCGCCGCGTACCCGCGGGCGTTCGCGGATGCCGGCGGGCGCCGGCGGCTCGCCGCCGCCGACGCGCACCTCGCGTCCGGACGCCGCGAGGCCGCGCGCGAGGCCTACCGGGCGCTGGTGCGCGCCCATCCCGGACGGGTGGACGCGCGGGTGCGGCTCGCCTCGCTCGACTTCGAGGACGGGCGCTTCGCCGAGGCGCGCGACGGATGCTTCGCCGCGCTGGACCTCTGCCCCGAATACGGACGCGCGCACGCGGTGCTCGCCAAGGCGCTCGAGTCGCAGCGCTTCGCAGTGGACGTCCACCGCGCCGACTACGAGCGGCGTTTCGCCGCCGCCGCCACCCCCGAGGTGCCCGGCATCGAGCGGTTCGTCGTCAACTGGGAGTCGCTCTCGCCGCGGCACCGCAAGCGGGTGGCGCTCTCGGTCGCCCCGTGGCGGGCGTTCATCCCGGTGCTGGTGGACGGCGGCGCCACGTTCTACATCAAGCCGCTCTACATGCTGCTCGGCGAGTGCCCCGACATGGAGATCCTGCGCGACCAGCGCATCAACTACGATTCACGGCTGTGGGACGACGTGCGCGGCGCCGGCGGCTACCACACGGTGACCGGCATCGAGGACGTCGAGCGCACGATCTTCGACCGCTACGACACCGTGCTCCACGAGCTCGCGCACCAGGTGCACGCCGTGCTGCCGGCCGACGACTCGCGCGTGATCCAGGAGCACTACCGGCGCGCCAAGGCGCGCGACGACGCGACGAAGGACGGGTTCCTCTCGCGCTACGCCGGCGGCAGCGTGTACGAGTACTTCGCCGAGGGCGCGAACGCCCGCCATTCGCCCCGGCGCGACGCCTACGACCCGCGCGAGGTCGTGCGCGAGCGGCTCGAGGCCATGGACCCCGACCTCGACACGCTGGTGCGGGCCCTGTTCGCCCGCACCGACGTGAGCGGCTCCTACCCGGTCGCCTACGCCGCCGGCGGCGACGACCGGGTGGGACGCGGCCGGGTCGCCGAGGGGCTGCCGTTCTACCGCAAGGCGCTGGCGGCGCGGCCGGACGAGGAGACCGCGCTCATCTCGTACGCGAACGCGCTGCTGCTGGGCGGCGAGCCGGCGCGCGCCGAGTCGGTCGCCACGCGCGCGGCGGCCGCCCGCCCGGCGCGCGGCCCGGCGCGCATCGCGCTCGCCGACGTCCGC
>CAZKQE010000469.1:0-1789 GCA_964554725.1 uncultured bacterium | reverse complement strand
AGGTGGTGGAGAAGATGGTGGGCGCCTATCCCAAGGCGGCCATGATCTCGAAGATCACGCCCCACCTGAACTAGACGGACGGCCGGGCGAGTCAGGCCCGCACGCAGCACGCGGCCCGCGTCGCGAGACGCGGGCCGCGGTGTGCTCCGGCGGAACGGCGCGCTCCGCCGCGATCCCCCTACTTCTTCGCCTTGAACTCGAGCGACGCCGAGTTGATGCAGTAGCGCATCCCGGTCGGCTTCGGGCCGTCGTCGAACAGGTGGCCGAGGTGGCCGCCGCAGCGGGCGCACTCGACCTCGATCCGCGTCATGCCGAGCGAGCGGTCCACGACCTCGTGGACGTTCGCCTTCTCGAACGCCGCCCAGTAGCTGGGCCAGCCGGTGCCGGAGTCGAACTTGGTGCTCGAGTCGAACAGCTCGAGGCCGCACCCGGCGCACACGTAGACGCCCTCGCCGTGGTGGTTCCAGTACCGTCCGGTGAACGCGCGCTCGGTGCCCTCCTGCCGCAGCACCCGGTACTGCTCGGGCGTCAGCTCCTTCTTCCACTGGTCGTCGGTCTTCATGATCCTCTCGATCCTCTGCTTCGCGGGGGTCGTTGCGGTGCGTGCCGTGGCCGACGGGGTGCCGGGCTTCGCCGGCGCCGCCCCGCACGCCTGCGGGGTGCCGGCGGCGCACAGCGCCAGCGCCAGGGTGGTCACGAGGGTCCTGCCCTTCAAGGGTCGCTCCTTTCCCGAGGGGGATGCACGGCGGGACGGACGCTTCCCACGGGCCGCGTTCCCTGACCCGCGGGCTCCCAGCCCGACCCGGCCGTGCACCTCTCCTACGAAGTCGGCGGGCGAATGGGATGAGGATACGGGGCGGGACTGTCCGGTCCTCGTCAAATCGGTGCGGCGGGAGCCCCCGGCAGGCTCAGACGGCGCGCGACCGCGCGGAGCGGGGCCGCGGCGACCCGGGGCGCGGCCCGGCCGGGAGGGTGCGCGAGCCCGCCAGCGTCAGCAGCGCCTGCGGCAGCATCTCCGCCACGTCGCCGGCGGCGAGCCCGCGCGGCCCGCGCGCGGCGGCCACCCGGTCGCCGGCCAGGCCGTGGGCGTACACCGCGAGCCGCGCGGCGTCGTAGGGGGCGAGTCCCTGGGCGATGAGCGCCGCGATCGCGCCGGTGAGCACGTCGCCCATGCCGGCGGTCGCCATGCCCGGATTGCCGGTCGGGTTGACGGTGACCGCACCCTCGGGCGCGGCGACCACCGTGGGGGCGCCCTTGAGCACCACGACCGCGCGCCAGCGCCGCGCCCACTCGCGCGTCGCGTCGATCCGGCCGGCCTCGAGCGTCTCGGTCGCGACGCCGGTGAGCCGCCGCATCTCGCCCAGGTGCGGGGTGAGGACCAACGGCGAGCCCGCACGCTCGAACGCGGCGGTGTGGCCCTCGAAGGCGTTGAGCCCGTCGGCGTCGAGCACGACCGGCCGTTCGCACTCGGCGACGATGCGCCGCGCCAGCTCGGCGGCCTCGCGGTGGCGCGAGAGCCCCGAGCCGAGCGCGACCGCGTCGGCCCCGCCGGCGCGCGCGAGCAGCGGCTCGAGCGCCGCGAGCGCCAGCGTGCGCTCGGGCGTCTCCGGCATCGCGAGCGTCATCTCCTCGGTGAGCTTGGCCTCGAGCACGTCGTTCAGGCTGCGCGGCACCGCGGCCTGCACGTAGCCGGCGCCGGCGCGCAGCGCGCCGCGCGCGGCGAGCGCCACCGCGCCGGTGAGCCCCGCCGAGCCGCCGGCGATCAGCACCCGGCCGGCGCTCCCCTTGT
>CAZKQE010000468.1:0-1797 GCA_964554725.1 uncultured bacterium | reverse complement strand
CGCCAGCCGCATCCAGCCCTCGAGGTAGTCGGGCGAGAGCACGACCAGGCGCTCGAACGCCGCGCGCGCCGCCGCGCCGCGGCCGAGGCGCGCGTGCGCGACGCCGATCGCGTCCCACAGGCTGGGCTCGCCCGGCAGCAGGTCCACGGCCGATTCGAACGCCGCGAGCGCCTCCTCGTGACGGCCGCGCGCCACCAGCAGCTGGCCCCACACCGTGCCCACCTCCGGGTGATGGGGGTAGCGCTCGCGCAGCGCGCCGACGCCGCGCTCCGCCTCGTCGAGCCGCCCGCCGCGCAGCAGCGCCACCGCCCGCAGCAGGTGCGCGGCCTGCAGGTCCGGGTCCAGCGCGAGCGCGCGGTCGCACTCGGCGATCGCCTCGCCCCACGCCTCGCGGCGGATCGCGACGCGGGCGCGGCCGACGTACACGCTGGCGAGGCCCGGGTCGAGCCGGCGCGCGCGCTCGAGCAGCGCCGACGCCTCGTCGAGCCGCCCGCGCCGCGTCAGCTCGGCCGCCAGCCCGGTGGCGCCGACCGGGTTCGACGGCTCGCGCTCGGTCATCACCCGGTACATGCTCTCGTCGTCGCGGTAGGCGGGCAGGGCGCGCAGCGTCTCGACCGCGCCGCCGACCACGAACACCGCCGCCAGGCCGAGCGCGAGCGGGCCTCCGAACGGGCGGCCGAGCCGCGCCGCCAGGGCGGGCAGCGCGAGGCCCAGCGCCCACGCGACGCCGGCCGAGGAGACGAAGATGTGGCGCTCGCCGTAGAGCCCGTAGCCGCGGGTCGAGGCCAGCACCAGCGGCGGCACCAGCGGGAACAGGACCAGCGCGAGCGGGACCGCCCGCGGGGAACGCCGCCGCAGCCACACCGCGAGCAGGCCGACGAGCAGGGCGGCGCACAGCGCCCCGAGCGCGCTCTCGAGCGCCGGGCTCGCGGCGATCCGCGGTGCCGCACGGTCGGGCGAGTGCGGGAACCACGGCCACAGGAAGGCGAGGTAGCCGGGGAACAGCGCCCACGCGGTGCCGCGCAGGGCCGCCCGGTGCGCCAGTTCCGGCTCGGCGAGGCGCCCGGGGTCGGGGGCGAGGACCAGATGGGCCGCCAGGTAGACCGCCGTCACCGCGGCGTAGGGGGCGAGCCAGCGCGCGGAGTCGCGCAGGGTCGCCCCGGTGGTCCGGCTGCGCGTCCACTCCATCACCGCGAGCACGCCGCCGAGCGTGACCGCGACCTCCTTGCTGAGGAGCGCGAGCAGGAGCGCCAGCACCGGCAGCGCGCCCGGCCAGCTCCGCCCGGCCGCGCGCGCCCGCACGTCGAGCCACAGCGCGAGCAGCCCGAACAGGGCGCAGAACACGTCCGTGCGCCCGGCGACCCAGGCGACGCACTCGGCGTGGGCGGGCATGACCGCGAACGCGAGGCCGGCCAGCCACGCCGCCCGGAGCCCGCCACCGCGGGCGGCGACCAGCAGCGCGAGCGCCGCGCTCGCCAGCGCGTAGGCCACGGTGTTGACGAGGTGGAACGCGAACGGCGACCAGCCGCCGAGCCGCCCGTCCACCCAGTAGCTGAGGACGATGAGCGGGCGCCACATCCCGGTGGCGCCCGAGACCGGCGCCCAGAAGTCGCTCGCCAGCAGCCGCGGCAGCCAGCCCGCCGCGCGCAGGTAGGGATGCCGCTCGATCAGGAAGTGGTCGTCGCGCAGGAACCCGCCCCCGAGTGCGGGGTCGTAGAGCTGGAAGGCGACCAGCGCCACCCCGTGCGCAGGCCACGCTGCGGCCGGCGGCGCCCGGCGGCGGGGGCCTGCGGGCGC
>CAZKQE010000467.1:0-1813 GCA_964554725.1 uncultured bacterium | reverse complement strand
AGGGCGCGCATCCGCTCCGGCTCGCGCCGGCGCGCCAGCCCCTCCGCCAGCGTCGCCAGCACCGCCGCACGCGGCATCGCCGGGTCCCAGCGCTCGAGCGCGAGGGCGGCGACCGGCGGGGTGTCCCACGCGTCGCGGCCGCCGCGGCGCAGCAGGTCGAGCGGGGCGCGGAACTCGACCCAGCCGTTGTCGTCGGTGTTCGGCGTCCAGCCGGCCGGCGTCACCGCCTCGATCGGCCCCAGGTAGAGCGCGAACAGGTCGGAGGCGCGCCGGAAGCCGACCCGCGCGAGGTCGGCGCGCACCGCCGGATCGTCGAACGCGCGCCCGAGTCGCGCGCGGGTCGGGAACGCCCCGTCACGCCTCCACACCACGAGGAAGTCCAGGTTCTGCTTGTAGACCTCGGCGCCCGGGAAGGCCGTCGCCAGCGTGCCGAGCAGCGAGCCCAGGGTCTCGCGCGACATGTCGTAGCCGTGCAGCCACTGGCAGAACGTGCCGCCCGGCGCCAGCCGCTCGCGCACCAGACGGTAGAACTCGGCGGTGAACAGGTTGTTGATCCCGGCGATCCAGGGATTCGAGGGCTCCGAGATGATCACGTCGTAGGCGGTCCGCGCGTAGGCGAGGTGGGTGCGGCCGTCCTCCGCGTGGACGACCGAGCGCGGGTCGTCGCGGTCGCGGCCGTTGAGGTCGGCGAAGAAGCGGCCCGCCGCCACCACCGCCGGCTCGATCTCGATGGTCTCGACGCGCTCCACGGGGTGGGTCAGCACCGAATGGGTGGTGATCCCCGAGCCGTAGCCGATCACCAGCACCCTCCGGGCGGAGTCGGCGAGCAGCATCGGCAGCTGGCCGAGCAGCACCTCGGTGGGGTCGCCGCTGCTGGCGTCCACCTTGCCATTGATGACGAGCTGGCGCTGGCCCCAGCGGCTCACCACCGCCACGGTCGCCGCGCGCCCCTCCTCGAGCGAGAGCAGCCGCAGCGGGCCGCTTGCGCCCGCCGCGGCGGCGGAGGTCGCGGGCGACGGCGTGATGCCGCGGTCCACCTCGCGCAGCAGGTTCACGAGCCCGTGGTTGAGGCGGTAGAGGTCGGGCCTGGGGGTCAGCGCGTGGACGCCGGCCGCGAGCAGGACGATCGCGACGGCGAGGCCGATCCGCGGCGCGCGGCCGCCGGGGGCGAGCAGCGCGAGCCCGGCGCCGAGCGTCACGTGCGTCCACGCCGCGGCCGTGAGGGCCGGCAGCGAGCCGAGCGCCGGCAGCAGGAACAGTCCGCCGGCCGCCGCCCCGATCACCGTGCCGGCGGTGTTCACCGCGTAGGCGTGGCCGATCGCGCGGCCGCCGGGCTCGTCGCCGCGACGCAGCGCGCGCGCGGCGAGCGGGAACACCGCCCCGAGCAGCAGCGCGGCCGGGAACAGCACCAGCGCCATGAGGCCGAGCTGGCCGGTCAGGATGGCCTCCGCGTCGCGCGCGCGGCGGACCAGCAGCTCGCGCAGCAGGGCCGGCACCTGGTTGAGCAGCGCGTTCCCCGCCAGCGCCGCGACGCCGGTGAGCCCGAGCGCGACCGCCAGCGCGTGGCTGGCGCCGCGGGTCGCGCGCATCAGCGGCGCCACCAGCAGCGCGCCGAGCCCGAGCCCGGCGAGGAAGGTGGCGAGCAGCAGCGCGAACGAGTAGACCGAGGATCCGAGCAGCGTCGCCAGCCGCCGTGTCCAGCCCAGCTCGTACACCATCGCCAGCGCCCCCGAGAGCGCGAAGGCACCGAGCACCACCCGCCGGTCGAGCATGGCGCGCGCGGCGCCGGGCCCGGTCGCGGCGCCCGCGCGTC
>CAZKQE010000466.1:0-1823 GCA_964554725.1 uncultured bacterium | reverse complement strand
GCGCCCCGGCCCCGATTGACAGCGCCCGGAGCCGCTCCTAATGTCGGTCGCCATGCCCCGTCGGCTCTCCCATGTCGGACCCAAGGGCCGCGTCCGCATGGTGGACGTGGGCGCGAAACGCGTCACCGCGCGCGTCGCCGTGGCCCGCGGCCGGGTCTTCATGCACCGCGACACCCTCGCCCTCCTGCGGGACGGGAGCGCCCCCAAGGGGGACGTGCTGACCACCGCCCACCTCGCCGGCGTGATGGCCGCCAAGCGGACCAGCGAGATCATCCCGCTCGCCCACGGGCTCAACCTCGACGGCCTGGACCTCGGGTTCACCTTCGACGAGGAGGGGGCCTCGATCGGCATCGAGGCCCGCGCCCGCGCCCGCGGCCGCACCGGGGTCGAGATGGAGGCGCTCACGGCGGTCGCGGTCGCGGCGCTCACGCTCTACGACATGCTGAAGGCGGTGGACCGCGGCATGGTGATCGGCGAGGTCGCGGTGTGGGAGAAGCGCGGGGGCCGGAGTGGCGTCTTCCGCCGTCGAGCGTAGGGACATCGGCTACGAGGAGGCGCGCGAGCGCGTCCTCGCGGCCGCCCGTCCCCTGCCCGCCGAGCAGGTGCCGCTGGCCGAGGCGCTGGGCCGGCCGCTGCGCGACCCGCTCACGGCGCGCCACCCGCTGCCGCCGTTCCGGAACTCGGCGATGGACGGGATCGCCGCGCGCAGCGCCGACCTGGCCACGGCCTCCGCCGGGACGCCCGCGATCCTCGTCGTGGTCGAGACGCTGCCCGCCGGGCGCGTGGCGTCGCGGCCGCTCGCCGCCGGCGAGGCGGTCCGCATCATGACCGGGGCGATGCTGCCCGAGGGCGCCGACACCGTGGTGCCGGTCGAGGAGGTGGCGTTCGGCCCGGCGCCGGGGGGCGGCGAGCGCGTGCGGGTCGCGCGCCCGGCGGCCCCGGGCGACCGCGTGCGCGCGGCCGCGCTCGAGCGCGCGGCGGGCGCGCTCGCGGTCGAGGCGGGACGCGCGCTCACGCCGCACGACCTCGCGCTGCTCGCCGCCCTCGGCGTGGCGCGGCCGACCGTGGGCCGCCGCCCGCACGTCGCCATCCTCTCGACCGGGGACGAGCTGCTGCCGCCCGAGGCGGCGCTCACCCCCGGCGCCATCCGCGACAGCAACCTGCCGATGCTCGAGGCGCTGGTCGGCGAGTGCGGCGCGCGCGTCGTGTCGGCGAAACGGGTCGCGGACGACCCGGCAAGGGTCGCCGCGTTCCTCCAGGCCGCGCTCGAGCAGGCCGACGTCGTGCTCACGGTCGGCGGCGTCTCGGCCGGGGACTTCGACCCGGTCAAGGGGGCGGTCGCGACGCTCGAGGGCGTCGAGCTGTGGCGCGTGGCGATGCGCCCCGGTCGGCCGCAGGCGTTCGGCGCCCCCGGCGGCCGCCTCCTGTTCGGGCTGCCCGGCAACCCGGCCTCGGTCGCCTGCGTCTTCGAGGCGCTCGTGCGCCCGGCGCTGCGGCGGATGCAGGGGTTCGCCGCGCTCGACCGGCCGGCGCTCGAGGCGCGCGCGGCGGCGGCGATCGATTCGCGCGAGGGCCGCACCGACTTCGTGCGGGTGACGCTCGAGCGGCGCGGGGGCGGCTGGTGGGCGCGGCCGGCCGGCGCCCCGGTCTCGGGACATCTCGCGCCGCAGTCGCGCGCCCACGCGCTGCTCGTGATCCCGGCCGCGAGCCCCGGCCTCGCCGAAGGCGACGGCGGCCGGGCGCTCCTCCTCCGCTGGCCCGAGGAGCCGGCGGCGTGAGGTCGCGCGGGCGCCCCGGCGGCCCCGCCGCGCCCCGCCCCACTG
>CAZKQE010000465.1:0-1825 GCA_964554725.1 uncultured bacterium | reverse complement strand
GGGCGCGGCGCCGCCGCCGCGTCGGCCTCGCGGCCGGCCTCGAGCGCCCGCTTGATGCGGGCGCGGCTCTCCATGAGATGCGCGCGCGTGTAGTCGCCGAGCGGCAGCTCGCCGGCGAGCGTGCGCGAGGCGCGCCCGTCGATCCGGGTGAGCTGGAGTCGCGCCAGCGCCCGCGCGTCGTCGGGCATCCCGGCGGGCGGCGCCACCACCATCGCGGCAAGCCGGTCCACGTAGGCGCGCTGCAGCTCGCGCCGCGTGCCCGGTCCGTCGAGCGCCTTGAGCGCCGGCGCCGAGCCGCCGCCCACCTCGCCCCAGATCGCGCGCGTCAGCCGGTCCAGATGCTCGCTCAGCCGGTAGGGATCGCCCGCGCGGCGCTCGGCCTCGCGCACCCGTGCCAGGAGCGCCGGGGCGGTCAGCGTCTCGACCAGGCCGGTCTGGATCGCGAGCGCCTTGTCGTTGAACGTGTAATCGAGCCGCGGGCCGGTGAAGACGCCGAACCGCTCGCCGACGCCCCAGTGGGACCAGCGGTCGGGCCCCAGCCGGTCGAGCAGGCCGGGGTCCACGACGAACGCGCCGACCGCGAACGCGCGCGCGGCGATGAAGTCGAGCGCTTCGCGCTGGCGCGCGGCCGGCACCGGCTGCAGCGCCGCGACCTCGCCTGGCTGGCCGCGATGGCTGCGCGAGTTGAACTGGCCGCCCACCCACTTCACCGCCAGGTTGAGTGCGATGCCGTACTGCTCGAACAGCCCGTCCACCGCCCGCCGCAGCACCGGGTACTCACCGCTCGCGCCCAGCACGCGCTGATCGAGGCCCGGGTTCTTCCACAGACCGGCGATCCAGCTCGCCCGCTCGCGCGCGAACGCCAGCGGGTCCGACCCCAGGTCCCAGTGATTCGTGCGCGGGTCGAGCGCAAAGGGGCCGTTCGTGTCCTCGTCGGTCGAGTACTCGTTGCCGGGCCGCTCGGACTCGTCGGCGATCCGCCGCGCGAACGCGTGGTCGGCCGCGAGATCGGTCGCGCCCGACGGGGCGTAGCCGTAGCGGATCATCCAGTCGTCGGCAGTGCCGGGCCAGACGCTGTAGTACTCGCCCTGACCGGTCCCGGTGTAGTCGATGTTGGGCGTGGCATAGTCCATCGCCGAGGCGACCAGGCCGTTCTTGGCGGTCCACGCCTTGTCGTGGAGCTTGTCGTTCGGGGTCGCCATGCTCGAACGGAAGTTGTGCCGCAGCCCGAGCGAGTGGCCGACCTCGTGCAGCGTGGTGTGGATCAGCATGTCACCGACGTACTGCTCCCACTTCGCCTCGTCCACCGGGCCGCCCGGGCCGGTCGCCGCCATCGCCATCTGCGCCAGCGCGGCGCCGCCCATCATCCCGGCCTGCAGCTCGCACCGGCGGGTCGGGTCGGCGCCCGGCCACGTGGCGACCGCCGAGCCCTCGACGCCGTCGGTGGTGGGCGCCCCGATCAGGTCGCGATAGATCCGCCAGCGCCGCTGCACGATCGAGGCCTCGAACAGGATGTCGGCGTCGAGGATCTCGCCGGTGCGCGGGTCCACGCGCGAGGGTCCGATGGCGCCGAACGAGGGGGGCGACGAGGTGATCCAGCGGATCGTGCTGTAGCGCACGTCCTCGGCGTCCCACTCCGGATCGTCGGGTGCGTCCCTGGCGACGATCGCGTTCTTGAACCCGGCCGCCTCGAACGAACGCTGCCAGCGCTCGATGCCCTGCCGCACGTAGCCGCGGTACTTCTCGGGCACCGTGCGGTCGATGTAGAACACGATCGGCTTCACCGGCTCGGAGAGCGCGGCGTTCGGGTCCTTCTTCTCGAGCC
>CAZKQE010000464.1:0-1834 GCA_964554725.1 uncultured bacterium | reverse complement strand
AACATCATGAGCCTGGGCGGCCTGGCGCTCGGCGTCGGGCTGCTGATCGACAACTCGATCGTGATGCTCGAGAACATCTTCCGTCACCGGCAGCTGGGGACCGCCGACCCGGTCGAGGCGGCGCACGAGGGCTCCGCGGAGGTGTCCTCGGCGGTGGTGGCCTCGACCCTCACGAACCTGGCGGCGGTGGTGCCGTTCCTGCTGATCAGCGGGCTGGCGGCGCTCATCTTCCGCGAGCTGATCCTCACGATCTCGTTCGCGATCATCGCCTCGCTCGCGACCGCGATGACGCTGGTGCCGATGCTGTCGGCGCAGCTCGCGCGCATCCAGCGCAGCAGCCGGCTGGACCGCAGCCGGGTGGTGACCGCGTTCGAGCGCGGCCTGGGCCGGTTCACCGAGCGCTACCGCCGCATCGGTGCCGCCGCCGTACGCTGGCGCTGGGCGGTGCTGGGGGGCGCCTTCGTCAGCCTGGTCGGGGCGCTGGCCCTGACCGGCAACCTCGGCTACGAGTTCCTGCCGGCGGTGGACGACGGCAACGTCAGCGTCAACCTGCGCATGCCGCCCGGCACCTCGCCCGCCCGCACGAACGAGGTCTGCCTCCAGGTCGAGGACCTGGTGCGGCAGATGCCGCACGTCGAGCACATCTTCACCACCGCCGGCGGCTTCTTCTGGGGCGGCTCGACCGTCTCGCGCGGCGGGCGCGGCACGCTCGGCGTGCAGCTCACCCCCGCCAGCCGTCGTCGCGGCTGGCCGGCCTCGCGCTGGGTCGCCGAGCTGCAGTCGCGCGTCGCGGCCCTCGGCCTCCCCGGCGCCCAGATCTCCGTGCGCCCGCCGCGCATCCGCGGGCTGCGGACCAGCGCCGCCGGCTCGGACGTCGCGGTCGCGGTCCAGGGCGACGATCTACCGGAGATCCAGCGCCTCGCCGACGAGGTCCAGCGCCGCATCCGCGGCCTGCGCGGGCTCTCGAGCGTCGAGATGTCGACCGAGGAGGCGAGCCCCCAGCTGTCGATCGCGATCGACCGGCAGCGCACCGCCGACCTCGGGCTCGACGCGGCCCAGGTGGGACAGACGGTGCGCACGGCGATCGACGGCTCGATCGTGACCCGCTACACCGAGGGCAACAACGAGTACAACGTGCGGGTGCGCCTGCCGCGCGAGGAGTTCTCGAACCCCGAGGATCTCGGCTCGATCGCCCTCTTCCCGGGGCGCGACCAGCCCATCTACCTGCGCGACATCGCCGACATCCGGCTCGGCACCGGGCCGACGACCATCCTGCGCGTCAACCAGAACCGCCAGGTCCGCGTCACCGCCGACGTGGACGACCGGGTGGTCTCGATCGGCCGGGCGACCGCCGACGTGCGCGCCGCGCTCGCCGACCTGCCGCTGCCCGAGGGCTACGCGATCATCTACGGCGGCGAGGAGCAGGCGGCGCGCGAGAACCAGCGCAACCTCACGATCGTCACGCTGCTCGCCGTGTTCCTGGTGTTCGTGGTCATGGCGATCCAGTACGAGAGTCTCACCGACCCGCTCGCCATCCTGGTCTCGATCCCGCTGGCGCTGGTGGGGGTCGGGCTGGCGCTGGGGATCACCGGCACGCCGCTCAGCGCGCCGGTGCTGCTCGGGGTCATCCTGCTCGCCGGCATCGTGGTGAACAATGCGATCCTGCTGGTGCAGTACGTCGAGATCGCGCGCCGCGAGCACGGGCTGGCCCTGCACGACGCCGTGATCGAGGCGGGCGTCGTGCGCCTGCGGCCCATCCTGATGACCACCGGCACCACCGTGTTCGGCATGCTGCCGCTCGCGCTCGGGCTCGGCGAGGGCTCGGAGATGATGC
>CAZKQE010000463.1:0-1852 GCA_964554725.1 uncultured bacterium | reverse complement strand
CGGGTCGGCGCGCCGCGCCGGGCGGCGATGATCTCGCCCATGGCGCTGATCGCGATCTCCTCCGGGGTCTCCGCCCCGATCGGCATGCCGAGCGGCGTCCGCAGGCGCGCGATCTGGTCGTCGCCGAACCCGCGGGCGCGCAGCCGCAGCGCGAACTTCCGCTGCTTGGGGACGCTGCCGATCATGCCGGTGAACCGGAGCGGCCGGCGCAGCAGCGCCTCGACCAGCCGCTGGTCGAGTGCGTGGTCGTGGGTGACGACGACCGCGAAGTCGGCCGGGGTGGTGACCAGCCCGCGCAGGAACTCCTCGGGGGCCCGCGCCTCGACCCGGCAGCCGGGGAACCGTTCGGGGACCGCCCACTCGTCGCGGCCGTCCACCACGGTGACCTCGAACCCGCACTCCACGGCGCAGGCGGCGAGCGGGCGGGCGATGTAGCCGGCCCCGAACAGGAACAGGCGCGGGGCCGGCTCCAGCACCTCGAGAAACACGGCCATCTCGCCGCCGCAGCACATGCCGAGCTCCTGGGTGAGGTGCTGCCGCACGAGCGACGCCCCGCCGCCGGCGAGCAGCGCGCGCGCCTCGTCGATCACCCGCTGTTCGATCGCGCCGCCGCCGATCGTGCCGCAGCGCTCCCCGTCCTCGGCGATCAGCATGTGCGCCCCCGGCTTGCGCGGGGTGAACCCGCGCGATTCGATCACCGAGGCGAGCGCGAACCGGCGCCCCTCGGCGCGCCAGCGCGACAGCGTGTCCCATACCCCGGCGGGGCGCACCTCGCGCACGACGTCGGACGGGCGCGGCTTCACGAGGGCGCTCCCGCGGGCGCGCGCGGCGGCAGGCCGAGCGCCTCGCGCACGGCGCGGCGCACGAACACCGGCACCATCTCGTGGCGGTAGTCGTCGTCGTAGGGGATGTTGATCACCGGCTTGCACTGGGCGTAGGCGGCGCGGGCGATCGCCTCGATCGCCGCCTCGTCGAGCGGCTTGCCGGCGACCAGCGCGTCGAGCCCGCCGACCGTGCGCGGCTTCGCCGCCAGCGCCCCCACCACCAGCCGCGCCCGCTCGCACACTCCGTCCACGATGCGGGCGGCGAAGGCGACCGAGAGCATCGGGAAGTCGATCGCCCCGCGCGGCCGCAGCTTCTGGTAGCCGGCGCGCAGCCCGCGCGACGCGGCCGGCAGCGTGATGCGGGTGACGATCTCGCCCGGCTGCAGCACGTTGTTGTGCACGCCGTCCCCCACGAAGAAGTCCTCGACCGCCACCGTGCGCCGCCCGGCGCGCGAGGCGATCTCCACCCCGGCGCCGAGCGCGATCAGCACCGGCGCCGTGTCCGACGAGTGCGCGGCGACGCAGCGGCGGCCCTGCGGCACCACGTGGCAGTGGACCCCGTCCTTCTTGAGGCAGAAGCCCAGCGCCTCGCGCCAGAAGTAGGTCTGATTGTAGTACGTGCAGCGGGTGTCGAGGCACAGGTTGCCGCCGAGGGTCCCCATGTTGCGCAGCTGCGGCCCCGCCACCAGCGCGGCGGCGCGCGCCAGCGCCGGGTAATCGCGCAGGATCGCCGGCTCGCGGGTGAGCGCGCTCAGCGTGACGCGCGGGCCGAGCTGGAGTCCCTCCTCGTCCTCGCGCACGAACCGCAGCGCCTCGACGCGCCCGAGGTGGACGAGGAAGCGCGGCTCGTGGAGCCGGTGCTTGAGGTTGGGCACGGCGTCGGTCCCGCCCGCCACCACCAGGCTCCCGGCCGGGTGGGCCGCGAGGTGGTCGAGCAGCACGTCGTTGTCGAGCGTGGCGACCCACACGAAGAGCGGGAGGGTAAGCACGACGGGCTCATACGCGCCGTCCGGCGCGGGCCGGCGCAC
>CAZKQE010000462.1:0-1867 GCA_964554725.1 uncultured bacterium | reverse complement strand
GCGCTTCACGAACGCGCGCAGCGCGCGGATGATCTTCTGGTTCCGCGGCGACTGGTCCGCGAGGTACAGGTCGAACGTGGCGTAGGCCTTCATCTTCGGCATGGCGGATTCCCGCGGGATCCTGGTCGCGGGCCGAGGCATGGTAGCCAGCCCGGCCGCGGCCGAGCGGAGATCCGCATCCGACCGGACCGCACCGTCCTGGCCGCGGCCACGCGCGGAGAACGCCGGTCCGGCGACGTGGACGCGCCGCCGAAGCCGCGCCCGGCCCCGCCATCGGTGAGGGTCGTCCGACCGCCGGACACGGCGCGCGCTCTCCCGGCGCCGCGCCTGCCCGGCGGCGGACGAAAACCGATCGCGTCAGAGCGGCTGGAGGCCGCCCACGCGCCGCGGACCCGCCGCGCACGCCCCGGGCAGCACGGCCAGCCGGTGCGTGTTGAAGCTCACGGTCACGACGTCCAGGCCGCCGTCGCCCGTGACGTCGGCGACCTCCATGCTCCGCGGGCTGCTGATCGCCGGGAAGTGCCGCGCGGCGCCGAACAGGCCGCCGCCGACGTTGCGCCACGTGACGACGTCGTTGCCGTCGAAGGCCGTGGTCACCACGTCCGCGCGCTGGTCGTTGTCGAGATCGGCGAGCACGACGGAGATCGGGAAGCTGGCGCCGGCGAGGATGACGTGCTCCGTCATCGCGCCGAGGCCGTCGTTCTTGAAGAGCACGATCTCGTTGGTCAGGCCGCTCACCAGGGCCACGTCGAGGTCGCCGTCGCCGTCGATGTCGCCCAGGTCCACGTCGTGGCCGTAGGCCCCGTCGAAGACGTAGAGCTGCACCGCCGAGAGCTGCCCGCCGCCCAGGTTCTTGAAGACGTGCAGGCGGATCGGGAAGGAGTTCCCCGCCGCGACGACGTCGAGGTCGCCATCGCCGTCGATGTCGCCCAGGGACAGCGCCACGGGATCGGCGCCGGACGGGTGGACGAGCGGCGGAGCGAACGCGCCGTTGCCGGTGTTGAGGAGGACGCTGACGGTGTCGCCGACCGTTTCGGCGCTCACGATGTCGAGATGGCCGTCGTTGTTGAGATCGCCCGCGGCGAGGGCGAACGGCCCGCGGCCGGAGGTGAACGGGGCGGGGCTGGAGAAGCCGAACGCACCGAGGTTGCGCAGGACGGCGACCTGATCCTGTTCCAGCAGCGCGACGACGATCTCGGGCAGGTTGTCGCCGTCGAGGTCGGCGATGACGACGCCTTCCTGGCGCGTGGTGAAGGGGATCGTCTGGACCGGGACGAAGTGGCCGGTGCCGGGATTGCGCAGGACGGTGAGCGTGCGGTCGGAGTTGTTCGAGGCCACGGCGTCGAGGGCGCCGTCGCGATCGAGGTCACCGAGCGCGAGGTGGGAGGGGAAGGTGCCGACCGGGGCGGTGCGGACGGGGAGGAAGCCGTCGCAGCGGAAGGTGGTGACGCGGGTCTGGGTGAAGGGTTGCTGGGCGCTGGCGGGGATGGCGGTGGCCGAGAGGGCGAGGGCTGCGAGCGTGGCGGTCCAGCGAGGGGTGAGGGGGCGGCGGAGAGAGGGAGGACGGGGAACGATGAGAGGTGCCATGGCACTCCGAGAAAGGGGTCTGGGGAGCCAGGTCCGTCGCAGAGACTTGAGGGTTACGGGCAGGACGTTGCGGGGTGACTCTCGGGGTCGGCGGGAGGCGTCAAGGCTGTGTTCGTGGTGTGCATGGGCCCGAGCCGCAGCCGGGACGGGGCCCGGCCTGCGCGAACAGGACGCGCGGGAGGCGATCGGAAGGGACCTGAGGCCGGTCAGGGGCGCGATGGCCGTCGCTCGGTACGCTACGGGACCGGCCGGAACCGCGGCCGCGCACCCGCCATGAGTC
>CAZKQE010000461.1:0-1893 GCA_964554725.1 uncultured bacterium | reverse complement strand
CGCCCGCGCAGTTCGCCCGCTTCGACGAGCTCGGCGTGCGGCAGATCGTCGCCCTGCGCTTCGCGGGCGACGCCGAGCTGCCCGGGCTGGTGGACGAGGTGCTGGCCGGGCGGCTGGTGCGGCCGGAGGACATCAAGAGGCGCATCCGGGACTGGCAGGCGGACTGGCTGCGGGTGTGAACGTGAGGGACCCGGGCTTCGCCGGCGCCGGCGGCTCGGCTAGAGTGGTGCGATGGCCCGAACGAGCACCTCCCGGACGCCGGGCGGCATCCGGCTCCTGCGCGGGATCGACGCGATGGGGGTGCGCTCGACCGCGGCCCACTGGTCGCTCGCTCCGCCCGACCTGGCGCGACGGCTGCGCGTCCGCGTGCTGCGCGTGGGCGACGCGCTCATGACGATCGCCGGCGCCAGCGACGCGCTGCGGATGAACCGCGTGCTCGGGTTCGGGCATCGCGGTCGCGCGCGGCCGGCGATGGTGGACGAGATGATCGCCGCGGCGCGCGCGGCGAAGCTCTGCCGCTTCGCCCTGATGCTGGGCCCGGGACCGCAGGCCGCGCGCATCGAGCGCTGGCTCACCGCGCGCGGCTTCACCCGCGACCGGGGACTCTCGCTGCTGATGCGCGACGCGCGCCTGCCGGTGCCGCGCGCGCGGCAGGGTCCGCGCGTGCGCCGTGCGAGGCGCGCCGACGCGGAGGCCATCCTCGACATCCACGAGAGCGCGTTCGGGAATCCCCGCAGCCGGCGCGCCTGGGGCCGGGCCACGCTGCTCGCGGGCGGCAGCGAGCACTACCTGGCGACGATCGACGGCGAGATCGCCGCGGTCGGGGCGGTGCGCATGGACGGCCGCCTCGCCTGGCTCGGGAGCGGGGCGACGCGGACGCGGTTCCGGCGCCACGGCGCCCACGCGGCGCTGATCGCCGCCCGGCTGCGCCGGGCGCGCCGGGCCGGCTGCCGCTGGGTGTGGGTCGAGACCTCCCCGCCCGAGCCCGGCCGGCCCGACGGCTCGCGGCGCAACCTCCTGCGCGCGGGATTCCAGCCGGTGTGCGAGCGGCCGAGGTTCGTGTGGCACGCGCGATGACGGGCGGGCGGGGGGCGGTCGTCCGGTGAGGATCGCCCTGGTCCAGCAGCACGCCGGCGGGGACCGCGCCGACAACCGCCGTCGCGGGCTGGCGGCGGTGGACCGCGCCGCCGACCTCGGCGCGACGCTGGTCGCGTTCGCGGAGCTGGCGTTCGAGCGCTTCTTGCCGCAGGAGCCGGCGACACCGGCGGCGCTGGCGCTCGCCGAGCCCGTCCCCGGCCCGACCACCGAGGCGTTCGCCGAGCGCGCCCGCGCGCGCGGCGTGGTCCTCGTGCTCAACGTGTTCGAGCGCGACGGGGGGCGCACGTTCGACAGCTCGCCGGTGATCGACGCCGACGGGCGCCTGCTCGGCGTCACGCGCATGGTGCACATCACGGACTACCCGTGCTTCCACGAACAGGGCTACTACGCCCCCGGGGACCGCGGGGCGCCGGTCTACGAGACGGCGGCGGGCCGGGTCGGGGTCGCGATCTGCTACGACCGCCACTACCCGGAGTACATGCGCGCCCTGGCGCTGGCCGGCGCCGAGCTGGTCGTGGTGCCGCAGGCCGGCGCCGAGGACGAGTGGCCGGCCGGGCTCTACGAGGCCGAACTGCAGGTGGCCTCGTTCCAGAACGGCTACTGGACGGCGCTCTGCAACCGGGTGGGGAAGGAGCCGCGGCTCACCTTCGCCGGAGAGTCGTTCGTGTGCGATCCGGCCGGCCGTGTCGTCGCCCGCGCCGCGCGGGGCACCGACGAGATCCTGGTCTGCGACGTGGACCGCGAGGCGGTGGCACGCTCGCACGCGCGCCGGCTCTTCCTGCGCGACCGCCGGCC
>CAZKQE010000460.1:0-1935 GCA_964554725.1 uncultured bacterium | reverse complement strand
CCCGCTCGCTGGGGATCGTCAATGTGGTCGGCTCGACGATCGCCCGTGAGTCGGACGGCGGCGTCTACATCCACGCCGGTCCCGAGATCGGCGTGGCCTCGACCAAGGCCTTCACCTGCCAGGTCACGGTGCTCTCGCTGCTGACCCTGGCGCTCGGCCGCGGCCGCGAGATGTCCCGCGAACAGGGGATGATCCTGGCCCACGCCCTCGAGGACATCCCGTCCAAGATGGAGTCCATCATCGAGGCCAGCGCGGCCGTCGAGCGGATCGCGCACCAGCACTACCAGCACAACAACTTCATCTATCTCGGGCGCGGCTACAACTTCCCGGTCGCGCTCGAAGGGGCGCTCAAGCTCAAGGAGATCTCCTACATCCACGCCGAGGGCTACCCGGCGGCCGAGATGAAGCACGGGCCGATCGCGCTGATCGACGACAACATGCCGGTGGTGTTCATCTGCACCCGCGACGCGGCCTACGACAAGGTGGTCAGCAACATGATGGAGGTGCGGGCGCGGCGCGGTCGCATCATCGCCATCGCGACCGAGGGGGACGAGCAGGTCACGAAGTACGCCGACCACGTCCTCTACGTGCCGCAGACGCTGCCGATGCTGCAGCCGATGCTCTCCGTGATTCCGCTCCAGCTTCTGGCGTATCATGTCGCCGTGCTGCGCGGCTGCGACGTGGATCAGCCGCGCAATCTGGCCAAGAGCGTGACGGTGGAATGACGAGGAGCGCCCCGTGAAGACCCCTCTCAACGTCGCCGACGCCCCGCAGGCGATCGGCCCCTACAGCCAGGCGCAGGTCGTCCGCCTTCACGGCGGCGGCCGCGTCGTCTACACCTCCGGGCAGGTCGGGCTCGACCCGAAGACCGGCGAGCTGGTCGCCGGCGGCATCACCGAGCAGACCGCCCAGGTCCTGAGGAACCTCACCGCCGTGCTGGCGGGCGCCGGCCTCACCCTGGCGGACGTGGTGAAGACCACCGTCTACCTGGCCGACATGCAGGACTTCAAGGCCATGAACGAGGTCTACGGGCGTCACTTCCCCGGCGACCCCCCGGCCCGCACCACGATCGCGGCGGCCGGGCTGCCGCGCGGCGCGCGGGTCGAGATCGACGCGGTCGCCACGGGCCGCGACCTCTGAGCGCATCGCCGGCGGTCCCGGGGCATCGCCGGCCTCCGGGACCCCGGCCGCGCGCCCATCCACCCCGACGAAGGACGGGACCGTGAGCGAGCGACGCCGCATCGAGGTGCGGCTCACCGCGCAGGTCGCCTGCGCCGGCTGAGCGTCGAAGCTGGGTCCGGCGGACCTGCGAGCGGCCCTGCGGGGCCTCCCCGCGCCGAAGCGGGACCGGCGCGTCCTGGTGGACCACTCCACCCTGGACGACGCCGGCGTCTACGCGTTCGGGCGCGGCGAGGCGCTCGTCCAGACGGCGGACTTCTTCACGCCGGTGGTGGACGACCCGTACGACTTCGGCCAGGTCGCGGCGGCGAACGCCCTCTCGGACGTGTACGCGATGGGCGGGCGGCCGATCACCGCGCTGGCGCTGCTCTGCTTCCCGGACGCCGTGCTGCCCGCGGAGGTGCTGCGGGAGATCCTCCGCGGGGGACAGGACAAGATGGGTGAGGCCGGGGTCAGCATCCTCGGCGGGCACACGGTGCGCGACCCCGAGCTCAAGTTCGGCTACAGCGTCACCGGCGTGGTGCGGCGGCGGCAGCTGCTCACGAACGCCGGCGCCCGGCGCGGCGACCGCCTGCTGCTCACGAAGCCGCTCGGGACCGGGATCCTCGCCACCGCCCTCAAGCAGGGGATGCTGGACCGCGCGCTCGTCCGGCGCATGACGCGGCAGATGGCGACGCTGAACCGCCGCGCCGCCGAGGCGGCGGTGGCGTTCGGGGCGCGCGCCGCCACCGACGTCAGCGGCTTCGGCCTGCTCGG
>CAZKQE010000459.1:0-1940 GCA_964554725.1 uncultured bacterium | reverse complement strand
GAGCGCGTCGAGGACGGCGTTGCAGGGGCCGGTGTCGAACGCGAGCAGGTCGGCGAGCGCGCCCCCGCGCGGCAGGAACGTGAGGTTGGCGATGCCGCCCAGGTTGAGCAGCGCCCGCGACTCCTCGCTCGAGCGGAACAGCCACCAGTCGGCGAGCGGCACCAGCGGGGCCCCCTCGCCCCCGGCGGCGAGGTCGCGCGGCCGGAAGTCCGAGACCACGGCGATCCCGGTGCGCTCGGCGAGGATCGCGGCCGAGCCGAGCTGGAGCGTGAGCCCGCCCGCGGCGCGCGGCAGGTGACGGACCGTCTGGCCGTGGCAGCCGATCGCGTCCACCACGCGGGGATCCACGCCGGCGGCCGCCAGCAGCTCGAGCACGGCGGCTGCATAGCGCTCGCCGAGCGCCGCGTCCAGGCGCATGAGGCGCTCGGGGGCGAGCGTCCCGGCCGCCGCGACCTCGAGGATCTCGCGCCGCAGCGGCTCCTCGAGCGGGCTCTCCTGGTACCGGACGAGCACCGGCGTGGCGCCAAGGCCGGCGCCGGTGAAGCGCACCAGCGCCGCGTCCACGGCGTCGGCCGAGGTGCCGGTCATGAGGCCGACGACGAGGTGCTCCACGCGCGAGAGGTAGTCGCGCACGCCGGCGAGCGCGTCGCCCGGCGACGGCGGCGCCGCGGCCGGCCGGGCCCCGCTCACTTCTCGGCCCCGGCGAGCAGGCCGGAGAGGATCTGCCGCTGGAAGGCGACGAACACCGCCAGCACCGGCAGCGACGCCACGGTCGAGCCCGCCATGAGGAACCCCCAGTCCACGCTGTGCTCGGTCTGGGAGAGCAGCGCGAGCCCGACCGGCAGCGTGCGCAACCGGTCCGAGTCCACGAAGATGAGCGGGAACAGGAACGAGTTCCAGTTCGCGAGGAACGACTGGATCGCGACCACCGCCAGCACCGGCTTCAGCAGCGGCAGGACGACGCGCCGGAACACCTGCCAGTCGGAGGCGCCGTCCACGCGCGCGGCCTCCTCCAGCTCGAGCGGCAACGCCAGCACGAACTGCCGGACGAGGAAGATGCTGAACGCGTCCACCGCGAACGGCAGGATGAGCGCCCCGTAGGTGTCGAGCAGGTGCATCCGCGCCAGCACGAGGTAGAGCGGGATCATGAGCACCTGCTTGGGGAGCATCAGCGTGGCCACGATCCCCAGCGTCCACCAGCGCTCGCCCGGCACCCGGCGACGGCCGAGGACGTAGCCCACCATCGCCGCGGTCGCCACGTTGAGCGCGACCACGGCGACCGCCACGACCGTGCTGTTGAGGATGTAGCGCCCGACCCCGGCCGCGGCGAACAGCTCGCGGTAGTGGCCGAGGTCCCACGGCCCCGCGATGGCGCGGGTGAACGAGGCGCCCGCCCCGGGCGCCAGCGAGATCGCCACCATCCAGGCGAACGGCAGCAGCATCGAGAGGAGCAGCGGCCCGAGCCACAGCCAGCGCCCGAGCGACGGCCGCCAGGGCGGCGCGGGCGCGGTCCCCGCGGCGGCGGACATCGGCGGGCCGCTCATCGCGGGTCCGGTCCCGCGGGCCGCACCGTCCTCATCTGCACCCAGGCCAGCGCCAGCGTGAGGGCGAACAGCAGGTAGGCGACCGCGCTGGCGTAGCCGAGATCGAAGCGGTAGAACGCCTCCTCGTACAGGTAGTAGACGACCGTGGTCGTGCTGTGGAGCGGGCCGCCACGGGTCATCACGAACACCTCGGCGAAGATCTGCAGGCTCCGCACGGTGTTCACGACCAGCACGAACAGGAGCGTGGGCCGCAGCAGCGGCAGCGTGATGTGGAGCAGCTGCGCCCGCCGCGAGGCCCCCTCGAGGCGCGCGGCGTCGTAGAGCTCGCGCGGGATCGCCTCGAGCCCGGCGAGGAAGATGATCATGTAGTAGCCGCTGGCCGCCCACACGTCCATC
>CAZKQE010000458.1:0-1949 GCA_964554725.1 uncultured bacterium | reverse complement strand
GGGCGGCCCGCGGACCGGACGCGGCCGGCCCCGCCGGCCGCACCGCCGGCGCTGCCGGCGCTGCCGGCGCGCCACCCGGCGATGCTGGCCGCGCTGGCCGTGGCCGCGGCGTGCGCCATGGTCTCGGTCAGCTTCCGGCTCTACGACACCGACTTCTGGCACCACCTGCTCGTGGGGCGGGTCATCTGGGAGACGCGCGCCGTGCCCACCGTCCAGCTCTGGAGCTGGCCCACCTGGGGGGCGCCCGAGGCCAACTCCGCGTGGCTCTTCCGCGCGCTGGTGTGGCCGTTCTGGGCGGCGGGCGAGGCGCAGGGCCTGTTCCTGTGGCGCTGGCTCACGACGCTCGCCGCGTTCGCGATCCTGTGGGCGACCGCGCGCCGGATGGGGGCGCGCGGGTTCGCCCCCCTCGTGTCGCTGGTGCTCTGCGTTCTCATCTACCGGCTGCGCTCGCAGATCCGCCCCGAGACGCTGGTCGCGGTGCTGCTGGCACTCCAGATGTGGATCCTCGAGACCCGCCGCCGCGGCGGGCCCGACCGGAGCCCGTGGCTCGTCCTCGTCGCCTGGGTGTGGGCGAACGTCCACGTCTCCTACTACCTCGGGTTCGTCGTGCTCGGCGTCTACACGAGCGAGGCGTGGCTCGCCGGCCGCGCCGGCGCGCGCGGGCGCGCGACCGTCGGGCCCGGAGCGGGACGGCTGGCCCTGATCGGCCTCGCGGCGCTGGCGGCCTCGTTCGTCAACCCGTTCGGGTGGCGGGCGCTGTGGCAGCCCTTCGACTACTTCCTGAACCTCCGCCACGAGCTGATGTACCGCACGATCTTCGAGCTGAAGCCGGTGGACTGGCGGCGCTACGGGACGACCCCGCTCCCGTTCCTGGTCGGCGGCTGGATCGCGGTGCTCGGCTGGCGCGCGTGGCGCCGGTCGTTCGACCGGGTCGAGGCCCTGTTCTGTCTCCTGTTCACCACGCTCGCGCTCTCGACCCAGCGGTTCCTCGGCTTCTACGCGCTGATCGCGACCCCGTTCCTGATGCGCGGCGTCGGCGAGTGGGCCGCGGCGCGGCGCTGGCCGCGCGCGCTCGCCGCGCCCTGGACGCGGGCGGCGCTCACCGCCGCCACGTGCCTCGCGGTGTGCGTCCCCGAGTGGCGGCGCTTCGACCTGCCGCTCGGGATCGGCTTCCAGTGGGAACGCTACCCGGCGGCCGCCTGCGACTTCATCGCCGCGAACGGCATCCGCGGGCGCGGGTTCAACAACTTCGAGTTCGGCGGCTACCAGGCGTGGCGGTTCTGGCCCGACCGCGAGCGGCTGCCGTTCATGACCGGGACGATCGAGGCCGCGACCCCGGAGGACCGGCACCTCTACGCCGGCCTGTTCGCGGTGCCCGACGCCTGGCGCGCGCTCGACCGGCGCCGGCAATTCGACTACATCCTGCTCACGCGCGCGCAGGAGGGCGACAGCCGGCTGCTCGACGTGCTGGACGCCGACACGACGTGGGCGCTGGTGTTCGCCGACGACGCGGCCACCGTCTACGTGCGGCGCGACCGCCGGCTGGCGCCGATCGCCGCCCGGCTCGGCGCCGACGCGCTGCCGGTCGGCCGCGCCGGGCTCGAGCGGCTGGCGCGGGCGATGGCCACGGACACGGCACTCGTCGCGCGCGTCGCCGAGGGCCTGCGGCGGCGTGCGGCGCTCTCGCCCCGCAACAGCCGCGACCTCGCGCTGCTCGCGAACGTCGAGCTGGCGCGCGGGCGGTACGGCGAGGCGCGCGGACTGCTGGAGCGGGCGCTGGCCGCCGACCCGGCGCTCGACCGCGGGCACGAGCTGCTCGGCATGATCGCCATCGCCGAGGACCGCCCGCGCGAGGCGATCGTCGCGCTCGAGCGCCAGCGGGCACTCACGCCGGCCATGGCCGGCAACGCGCTGCGGCTCGGCCAGGCCTGGCACCGCCTCGGCGACCT
>CAZKQE010000457.1:0-1951 GCA_964554725.1 uncultured bacterium | reverse complement strand
CGGAGTCGGGGTCGGCGCCGGGTCCGCCGTGCGTGTGCCGCGCGCGGGCGGGTCCGCCGTCCCGTCCGCGGGGGGAGCGGGCGCGGCGCGTGCCGCGGCCGGGGCGGCGGGCTCGGGGTCGGGGTCGGAGGGGATCGCGGCGGGCTCGGCCGCCGCGGAGTCGGGCGGCTGCAGGTCCTCGACGCTCGGGAGCGCGCTCTTCACCGCCACCCACGGGATGCCGCGCGCGGGCCGGCTCGCGAGCCCCATCGCGTTGTAGGCGACCCCGAGCGCGGCGCCGGCGACGACGAGCAGGAAGACGTCGCGGCGCAGGGGTCGTTCGTCGCTCATGCCGCGGTGCGCCCGCTAGTGGGACCCGGTGGCCTTGGGCATGCTCGTGGCGCCGGTCTTCTTCTTCAGCGTCTCGCCCGAGCGGTTCGAGTGGGCGACCAGCGCGCTCTTCGTCTTCCAGTTCCAGTTCGGGTCGTTCTCGCCCTGGTGGCACTCGACGCAGGTGGCCTCGGTCACCGTCTTCTTCGGGTTCGCGAACGACTCGTGCAGGGTCCCCATGCCGTGGCAGCTCTCGCACTGCACGTTGGCGAGCTTCGGCGCGTCGGCGACCGACTGGAAGCCGCCCGGCTTGCGGAAGCCGACGACGTGGCAGCTGATGCACTCGGTCTTGGCGTCGTTCCCGCCGTCGGTGAGCGTCTTCCACGCCACCGCGTGCGAGGTGGACTTCCACTGCTCGCCCTCGCTCTGGTGGCAGCGGATGCACAGATCCGCCCCCAGGTAGCGGTCGGGGCTCTCCGGCGCCCGCGCCTTGGACGCCTCGGCCGCGCGCTCCTTCTGCAGCTTGCGCAGCTTCTCGTTGAAGCCGTCATCGAACGCCTTGACCAGCTTGCCGATGTCCGCGCGGTCGCCGACCTCGGGCCCGAGCATGAAGACGTCGGACTCGGCGGTCGCCTGCGCGCCCTTCGCGTCCAGGGTGACGATCGTGCGGCCGATGTGCTGGCCCTTCTCGCCGCCGTAGCAGGCGACGGTGTTCTTGATCATGCGCCCCTTCATCAGCAGCGAGCTGGCGTGGCCCACGATCAGCACGTCGATCCCCGGCACCGTCGCGACCAGGTCCTCGCTGTCCACCTTGCCCAGCTGGGAGAGCAGCACGGTCACCGTGGCGCCCTTCTTCCGCAGCTCCGCGACCGTGCGACGGGCCGCCGCCACCGGCTCCTCGACCCGCAGCGAGTCCTGCGAGGGGCCGTAGGCGACCTTGTCGCTCATCAGGCTGAAGAACCCGACCTTCGCCCGCCCGATCTTCTTGATCACGTAGGGGGCCACCGCCGGCTTGCCGGAGGCCTTGAGGAACAGGTTCGACGACACCACCGGCAGCCCGCTCCGTTCGATGTTCGCCTTGAGGAACGCGTAGCCGTAGCGCAGCTCCTTCTCGCCCATCCCGACCGCGTCGGTGCCGAGCAGGACCTTGGCGTCCATCAGGAAGCCGGCGACGTCACGGTACTCCGCGTTGTCGTTCTCGGGGAAGAAGCCGCCCGCGTCCACGACCGCGACCTGGCCGTAGCTCGTCTTGATGCTGTCCGCGAAACTGGCCCGCCGGGCCAGGCCCCCTTTGGGGGTGTGTCAGCCGCAGGGCTTGGTCTCCCCCTTCACGTCGGTCGTGGAGAGGATGACCAGCTTGTCGGGTGACTTGTCGGCCCCCTTCGAGGCGGTCGCGCCGGCCAGCGCGAGCCAGGCGAGGACCGCCAGCAGGGCGGCGGCGAGCAGTCGGGTCGGGTACGACTTCATCGGCGTGGGTCTCCGTGACGCGGGGACGGTGGATCCCGGGCGCGCGGGGTGCCCGGAAGAGGGGCTGAGTCTACGGTCCGGGCGTCGGGACGGTCAAGGTTCGCCGGCCGCGAAACGCCCGCTCCGGACACGGTTTGACGCCGGCCGGACGTTCACCGCCCGCGGCCGGGCCCGA
>CAZKQE010000456.1:0-1958 GCA_964554725.1 uncultured bacterium | reverse complement strand
CCGCTGGGACGCGGGTAGCGCCGAGGTCGGGCGCGCGGCGGCCGCGCGACCCGGGGGACGGCGGCGGCGCGCGGGGCGGACGCCCTCCCGCTCAGCCCCCGGCCCCGGGGGCGCCCGGGTCCGGCTCCTCCTCGGGCGCGTCCACCACCACCGCGTCCGTGGTCAGCACCAGCGAGGCGATGCTGGCGGCGTTCTGGAGCGCGCAGCGGGTCACCTTGACCGGATCGAGGATCCCCCACGCGATCAGGTCGCCGTACTCGCCGGTGGCCGCGTTGAGCGCGAAGGCGCCGCTCCCGGCGAGGATGCGGCCGACCGCCACCGCGCCGTCCTCGCCCGCGTTGGCGGCGATCTGTCGCGCCGGCTCCTCGAGCGCGCGGGCGACGATCTCGCGCCCCACCCGCTCGTCCGCGCTCATGCGCGTGGCGCGCACCGCCGCCCGCGCGCGCAGGAGCGCGACGCCCCCGCCCGCCACCACGCCCTCCTCGACCGCGGCCCGGGTCGCCGCCAGCGCGTCCTCGATCCGGGTCTTGCGCTCCTTCAGCTCCGGCTCGGTGGCGCCGCCCACGTGGATGACGCCCACGCCGCCGGTGAGCCGACCCAGGCGCGAGCGCAGCCGGTCGCGTTCCCAGTCCGCGTCCTCCGCCTCGAGGGCGCGCCGCAGCCCCTCGATGCGCGCCTTGATCTCCGCCTGCCGTCCGCGCCCCTCGATCAGCGTCGCCCGGTCCCGGTCGACGATCACCCGCTTCGCGCGGCCGAGGTCGGCCGCCTCGAGCCGGTCGAGGCGGGCGCCGCTCTCGGCGGTGAGGACGCGCGCCCCGGTCATCACCGCGATGTCCTCGAGGATGTCGCGGCGCTCGTCCCCGGTCGCCGGGGCCCGCACCGCGACCGACTGCACGCTCCCGCGCAGGCGGTTCACGACCAGCGCCGCCAGCGCCTCGCCCTCGACGTCCTCGGCCATCACCAGCAGCGGACGGCTCACCGCGGCGGCGTGCTCCATCGCCGGCAGCAGGTCCTGGACGGCGAGGATCCGCTGCCCGGTGAGCAGCACCAGCGCATCCTCGAGCACCGCCTCCATGGACTCCGGATCGGTGACGAAGTAGGGCGACAGGTAGCCGCGCTCGACGCGCATGCCCTCGACCACCTCGAGCCGCGAGTCGAGTCCGCGCCCCTCCTCGACCGTGATCACCCCCTCGGCCCCGGCGCGCTCGAGCGCCTCGGCGATCAGCGCGCCGATGGCCTCGTCGTCGTTCGCCGACAGCCGGGCGACCCGCGCGATCTGCTCGCGGCCGCTCACCTGCGTCGCCTGGCGGCGCAGCGCGGTGACCGCCGCGGTCACCGCGCGGTCGATCCCGCGCTTCACCGCCATCGGGTTGTGCCCGGCGGCGACCGCCTGCAGCCCCTCGACCACGACGCGGTGCGCCAGCACGGTGGCGGTCGTGGTGCCGTCCCCGGCGACCTCGCCGGTGCGGGAGGCCGCCTCCTTGACCAGCTGCGCCCCCAGGTTGGCGAACGGGTTGTCGAGCTCGATCTCGCGGGCGATCGCCAGCCCGTCGTTGGTGATCGCCGGGGCCCCGCTCGGGCGGTCGATCACCACGTTGCGCCCGCGCGGTCCCAGCGTGACGCGCACCGCGCCGGCGAGCTGCTCGACTCCCAGGCGCAGCGCGTCGCGCGCGGCCGCGTCGAAGCGGATCCGCTTGCCCACCGGCACCTCCCGCGCGGGGTGGGGTTCGGCGCCTCCGCCGCCGGCGGGGCGCCCGTCCGGCCGCTCCCCGCGGGGTCCGGCCGGACGAACTCGGGAATCGGGAACGCTTGTCCGGGAGCGAGTTGCCCGATCCCCCGAACCCGTCACATGAACCGGCGGCCGGGCGCCCGCGGCGCCCGCTCACCGGCGGCGGGACGTTAGCCGCCCCCCCGGGGGCCGCGCAAGTGACGCGCGAACCGGCGGGCGGCCCGGCCAC
>CAZKQE010000455.1:0-1968 GCA_964554725.1 uncultured bacterium | reverse complement strand
GGGTTCGCTTCGCCCGCCGAGCCGGGCCGCCCCGGCCCCGAGCGGGCGCTCGCCGCCGGGCTCGACGGCCCGCTCGCGGGATGCCGGCTGCGGGCGGTGGCGGCGCTCTGGCGCTTCCGCCCCGGGGTCGCCGGCACGCGCGCGGGCCTTGCGGTCGAGCGTCCGTTGGCCCACCATGGGGCGCTCGCCTGCGGCCTCGAGGAGCAGCGCGGGGCGCGCCGCGACCGCGGGGACGCCGCGTTCTCGGCCGCGGCCGCCCGCGCCGAGGGGCTGCGGCAGGGGTGGTGGGCCGAGTGGTGGAGCGGTCCCGGGCCGATCGCCCTGGGTGCGCGGCACGAGCGCTGGGGCGAGCGGCCGTGGGTGCGGGCGGCGGTGCGGTCGGTGACCAGCGCGCGGCTCGAGGCGCGCGGTCCCGCCGGACTGCGGCTCGGCGTCGTCCACAGCCTGTACCGGGTGCGGCGGGGCGAGACCCTCTACCTGCCCGAGGCCGAGAGCGACCGGCTGGTCCTGCGGGCGGTCTCGGGCGAGGGCGAGCGCACCCGGCTCGAGCTGCGCCTCCCGTTCGCCGGCGGACGGGCGCGGGCGGCGCTGCATCTCAACGCCGCGCCCGACCGGCGGGCGCGGGCGGACTGGACGCTGGACTGGACGCGGCGCGCGCGCCTGCGACACACGACGGGCGCGGCGGCCGGAGAACGACGCGGAGGAGGAGGGGCCGATGAGATTCGCGCAGCGCCTGAGCCGACTGGGAACCGAGACCGCCTTCGAGGTGCTGGCGCGCGCGCAGGCGCTCGAGGCGCAGGGCAAGCGCGTCGTCCACCTCGAGATCGGCGAGCCCGACTTCGACACGCCGCGTTTCATCCGCACCGCCGCCGCCGAGGCGCTCGAGGCCGGCTTCACGCACTACGGTCCCTCGGCCGGGCTGCCCGAGTTCCGCCGCCTGATCGCCGAGCAGTGGAGCCGCGACCGCGGCATCCCGTGCGACGCCGACAACGTCGTCGTCACCCCGGGCGGCAAGCCGATCATGTTCTTCGCCATGCTCGCCCTGCTCGAGGAGGGCGACGAGGTGCTGTACCCCAACCCCGGCTTCCCGATCTACGAGTCGGTCGCCAACTTCCTCAACGCGCGGCCGGTGCCGCTGGTGCTGAAGGAGGAGAACGGGTTCGACCTCGACATCCGCGAGCTCGAGCGCAAGGTGAACGCGCGCACCCGGCTGCTGGTGCTCAACTCGCCGCACAACCCGACCGGCGCGGTGCTCAAGCCCGAGACCGTCGAGGCGATCGCGGCGCTCGCCCGCAAGCACGACTTCCACATCCTCTCGGACGAGATCTACGCCCGCATCCAGTACGAGGGCCGGCACCTCTCGATCGCCTCGCTGCCCGGCATGGCCGAGCGCACGATCGTGCTCGACGGGTTCTCGAAGACCTACGCGATGACCGGCTGGCGGCTCGGCTTCGGCATCATGGAGAAGCAGCTCGCGAAGCACGTCGCGCGGCTGATGACCAACTCGAACTCGTGCACCGCGACCTTCGTCCAGAAGGCCGGCCACGCCGCGCTCGCCGGCAGCCAGGACGAGGTGGAGGCGATGATCCGGGAGTTCCGCGCCCGCCGCGAGGTGATCGTGAACGGCCTCAACGCGCTGCCCGGGGTGCGCTGCTTCATGCCGAGCGGCGCCTTCTACGCGTTCCCGAACATCACCGGCACCGGCATGACCAGCGCCGAGCTGGCGAAGCTGATCCTCGAGGAGGCCGGCGTCGCCTGCCTCTCGGGCACCGCCTTCGGCTCCGCCGGCGAGGGCTTCCTGCGCTTCTCCTACGCCAACTCCACCGAGAACATCCGCACCGCCCTCACCGCGATGGCCGAATTCCTGAGCGTCCGCACGCGCTGACCTCACCGGACCGCCGCCAGCGAGACAGGCGCAACCAAGCCTTCACCCCAACGCGAGCGCGACCGCCCGAGGGGCACGGCGGG
>CAZKQE010000454.1:0-1987 GCA_964554725.1 uncultured bacterium | reverse complement strand
GGCGCTCCCCGACGGGCTCGCCGACACCGGGCCGGCGGCGCGGCTGTGGCGCCCGGCCCCGTTCCTGGTCGAGGTGCTGCCGCGGCTGCTCGACCCGCCGCCCGCGAACCGGCTCGCGCTCGACCTCGCGGCCGGCGCCGGGCGCGAGGCGGTGTTCCTGGCGCTGCACGGGTTCGAGGTCGAGGCGGTGGACGACGACCCCGCGATCCTCGCCCGGGCCGAGGCGCTGGCGGTACGCCACGGGACGCGGATCGCCACCCGGGTGCAGGACCTCGAGCGGCGGGCGGCACGGCTGCCGGAGGACCGCTACGGGCTGGTGATCGTGTTCCGCTTCCTCCACCGCCCGCTGCTCCCGGCGATCGCGCGGGCGCTCGCCCCCGGCGGCCGGCTGGTCTACGAGACGTTCCGCCGCGGCCAGGCGCAGCACGGGCGGCCCACCCACCCCCGTTTCCTGCTCGACGACGGCGAGCTGCGCGCGGCGTTCCCCGGCCTCGAGGTGGAGCGCTACGAGGAGCCCTCCCCCGCCGGGGGCCCGGTGACCGCGCGGCTCCTCGCCCGGCGGCCCGGCCCCGCGCCCCCGGCCGGGGCCGGGACCGAGGCCCCTTGACATCATTTTAGTTTCCACTAAAATAACACACATGACGACCCCGCTCGACGCGATCGCCTCGCCGCGCCGCCGCGAGATCCTGCGCCTGCTGTGGCGCGGGGAGCGCGCCGCGGGCGAGATCCACCGCGCGCTGGGCGACGTCACGTTCGGCGCCGTCTCGCAGCACCTCGCACGGCTCGCCGAGAGCGGCCTGGTCGAGGCGCGCGCCGACGGACGCCGGCGGCTCTACCGCGTCCGCCGCCGGGCGCTCGGGCCGGTCGCCCGCGCGCTGGAGGCGCTGTGGGACGACGCGCTCTATACGCTGACCCTCCGCGCCGAGCTCGAGGAGAGCCGGCGCGGTCCGCTCCCCACCCCACGCCGGCGCCGCCGCCGGTCCGGAGGCCGTCCATGACCCCGCCGCTCCCGCACGCGCTCGACCGCGACGTGCTGATCCGTGCCCGCCCCGAGACCGTGTTCCGCTACTTCACCGACCCCGAGCGCTGGGCCGCCTGGTGGGGCGCCGGCTCCACGATCGACCCGCGCCCGGGCGGGCGCGTGTTCGTCCGCCACCCCAACGCGGTCGAGGCGGCCGGCGAGGTGGTGGCGATCGAGCCGCCGCGGCGGATCGTCTACACGATCGGCTACCTCTCCGGACAGCCGATCCCGGTCGGCGGCTCGCGGGTCACGATCACGCTGGCGGACGAGCCGCACGGCACCCGGCTCCGCCTCCGGCACGAGTTCGCCGAGCCCGCCGAGCGCGACCACCACGTGCAGGGCTGGCGCTACCAGCTCGCCGTGTTCGCCAACGTGGTCGCCGACGCCCACTTCGGCGCCGCCGCCGGGCGCGTGGACGACTGGTTCGCGGCCTGGTCCGAGCCGGACGCGGCGCGCCGCCGGGCACTCCTCGACGCCGCCGTGGCCGGAGACGTCCGCTTCGCCGACCGCTTCAGCCTGGTCGAGGGACGGGCGGACCTCGAGCCCCACCTCGAGGCGGTCCACCGCTTCATGCCCGGGTCGCGCCTCGCGCGCGAGGGCGCGGTGCGACAGTGCCAGGGCACCGTCCTCGCCGAGTGGGTCGCCCGCCGCGCCGACGGCGCCGAGATGGGCCGCGGCACCAACGTCTTCCGCCTCGACGCCGACGGGCGGATCACCGAGGTCGTGGGTCTGTGGGGCCCGCCCGCGGCCTGAGCGCCCGGCGGCGCCGCACGGGCCGTTCCGGGGGGCGTCCGGGGGGCGTCCGTCGCCCATCCGGGCGCACCGGTCGCCCGGGGCGTGGGCGGGACGGACGGGGCACGGTATCATGCCCGTTCATGCTCGCGACCCCCGTCCCACCCCGTCCTCCATCGCCGCCGGCGTCCCGGCACGCCCGGCGCGCGGCGCTCGCGCTGGCGGCGCTGGCGC
>CAZKQE010000453.1:0-2017 GCA_964554725.1 uncultured bacterium | reverse complement strand
CGGGTCCACCCCGCGCCCGCGCTGCGCCGCGCGCCCAGGTCGCCGCGGGCCCGCAGGGCCGCGACGACGCGCTCCTCGAGCATGCGGCTCGGCATCGCCTCCCGCGGGAGCGCCTCGAACGCCTCCCGCTCGGCCGCGGTCAGTCCCTCGTCATCCCGGTCGTGCATGGCTCATCTCCTTGTGTCCGGACAGCAGGGAACGCGCCGCACGGCGCGCCGCGAAGAGCTGGCTCTTCGAGGTGCCGACGGCGATCCCCAGACGTCGCGCGATCTCCTCGTGCGTGAACCCCTCGATGTCGTGGAGCACCAGTACGGTCCGACAGCCGGGCGGGAGCAGCGCGATGGCGCGCTCGAGGTCGATCCGCTGGCCGTGCGGCGCGGGCGGCACCGGGATCTCGACCTCGGTGACGTCCTCGGGTACGCCCCAGCGGCCGCGGCGGCGCAGGTGGTCGCGGGCGGCGTTGAGGCCGATCGCGCACAGCCAGGTCCCGAAGCTCGCGTCCCCGCGGAACCGCTTGAGCCCTGCCACGGCTCTCATCCATGCCTCCTGGACGACGTCCTCGGCCTCCATCTGCGCGCCTCCCACCATGCGGAGCACCAGCGGGTAGAGACGCGGCGTGTGGCGCCGGTAGAGCTCCCGGAACGCCGCCTCGTCGCCGTCTCGACCCACCGCCTCCACGAGGTCGCGGTCAGGGATCATCCGGGGGTGCCTCCGGAGCCGTCGTATCGCGTCGTCTGTTGGTCGTCCGGCGGGGCCGGAGGGTTGGGAGGGTTCCGGGCGACCGGGACGGGCCGCGCCGCCCGGGGCGCGGGCGGGCGGCGGCCGCGGCCTCCCGGCGGGAAGGGTAGCATGGCGGGGCGGGGCGGCTCGGGGCGAGCGGGGCGGTGCGGGGTGGGGTGGGGTGGGGTGGTGCGGGGTGGTGCGGCATGGTGCGGTGCGGGGTGGGTGGTGCGGGGTGGGCTCCGGGTGCTCCGATGGTGGGCCGCGGGGGCGGGATGAGGGCTAACGGCCGGCGGCGATCCTCACGGCGCCGGCCTCGGGGGCGTCGGGCTGGACCTCGGGCACGGCCAGCACCCGGGCGGGGTCGCCGATCAGGTGCGGGGTCATCTGGCGGGTCACCAGCGCACACAGGTTCTGCGCCTGCTCCATCGTGCGCGCGGTCGCGGTGACCTTCACCGAGACCACGGCCCTGGGGGACTGGTTGAGCCAGGTCGCGGCCTCGAGCAGGATGGGCGCGGTCGGTTCGCGCTCGCCGGACGCGGGGGCCGGCCGGGTGGGGTCGGGCGCCGGGAGCTCGCGGCCGGTGAACACCAGGACCGGTTCGAGCACCGAGTCCAGCCGGTAGGCGGAGACGCGGAATCCCTGGCCGACGAAGTTGCGCCGGTTGCCCGCCTTGTCGTGGGCCTCGAGCACGTAGGAGTAGGTCAGCCCCGGCACCACCAGTCCGCCCCCCGCGGTGCGGCCGTCCCAGGCGATCTCGCGCGGCGGCTCGCCGCGGCCCTCGTAGGTCGCCACCGTCTGGCCGCGGGCGTCCACGATGGTGAGCTTCCAGCGCTCCACCCCCTTCACCTCGGGGCGGAAGCGGGCCACGGCGCCGGTCTGGAAGCGGCCGAGCCAGGGGTGGGCGACGAACGGCGACGCCTCCTGCGATGAGACCCGCAGCATCGGGGCGCCGAGGTCCGGCACCGTCCGGTCGAGGACGTCGCGCGCGCTGCCCCAGTCGAGCCCGGGCGCGGTGGTCGGATCCAGCTCGAGCGCCAGGACCGGACGCTCGAACTCGAAGTGGACCCGGTCCTCGCCCTCGACCGTGAGGCTGCGGAACACCGCCCCCTCCTGCCCGCTCGGGATCGTCATGTCCGCCTACTGCGGGAACAACCGGCTTATATTAGATCAAAGGAAGCTGGTGTTAAGGCGCAGACTGAAGGCGCTACTGTTACGGCAGAAGAAGCTGCCCCCGCAGAAGCTCCTGCTGATGTTGCTTCGGCAACGCAGAAATTGGCAAAGGCCTATACAAAGC
>CAZKQE010000452.1:0-2020 GCA_964554725.1 uncultured bacterium | reverse complement strand
GCGGCGGGGCGCCCGGCCGCGGCGCGCCCCGCGCGCGGGGCCGTGCCGACGCCGGGACCGCTCACACCGGGACGCCGAACTCGCGCAGCGCCTGGTTGAGCGACGTCTTGCGGTCGGTCGAGGCGCCCCGCTCGCCGATGATCAGCGCGCACGGGGTGCCGAACTCGCCGGCCGGGAACCGTCGCGGCCGGCTGCCGGGGATGACCACCGCGCGCGCCGGCACCCGGCCGCGCGTCTCGACCGGCGCCGCCCCGCGCACGTCCACGATCGGCGTCGAGGCGGTCAGCACCACGCCGGCACCGAGCACCGCCCCCTCCTCGACCAGCACGCCCTCGACGACGATCGCGCGCGAGCCGATGAAGCAGTCGTCCTCGACGATCACCGGCCGGCTCTGCGGCGGCTCCAGCACGCCGCCGATCCCCACCCCGCCGGAGAGATGGACGCGGCGGCCGATCTGGGCGCACGAGCCGACCGTCGCCCCGGTGTCCACCATCGTCCCCTCGCCGACGCGCGCGCCGACGTTCACGTAGCCGGGCATCAGGATCACGCCGGGCTCGAGGAAGGAGCCGTAGCGCGCGACCCCGGGCGGCACCACCCGCACGCCGGCCGCGGCCAGGCCGCGCTTGAGCGGGACCTTGTCGTGGAACTCGAACGGGCCCACCTCGATGGTCTCCGGGACGCGCATCCGGAAGTAGAGGGCGAGCGCCTGCTGCAGCCAGCCGTGGGTGATCCAGCCGCCCTCCGCGCGCTCCGCGACCCGCAGGGTGCCGGCGTCGAGCGAGGCGACCGCCGCCTCCACCGCGCCGCGCGTCTCGGCGTCGTCGAGCGGGCGGCCGCCGTCGTAGGCCTCGCCGACCACCCGGGCCCAGCGCTCGACCAGCGCGGCGGGCAGGGCGGGGTCCCCGGCGCGGACCGGCGGCGGAGCGCTCATCGGGACGCCGCCCCGGCGACCCCGTCCAGCCGCGCGAGCGCCTCGCGGCAGTCCGCCAGCGTGGGGACCAGCGCCCAGCGCACGTACCCCGCGCCCGGCGCGCCCAGGAACGAGCCCGGCGTGGCGACCATCCCGGCGCGCAGCAGGTCGCTCACGAACGCGACGTCGTCGCCGCCCGGGGCGCGCATCCACAGGTAGAAGGTGGCCTCGCTCGCCTCGACCGCCCACCCGCGGCGCTCGAAGTAGCCGCGCAGCAGCGCGCGCTTCTCGGCGTAGCGCGCGCGCTGGCGCTCCGCGTGCGCGTCGTCGTCCCAGGCCGCGATCGCCGCCCGCTGGACGAAGTCGGGCGTCGCGACCCCGACGTTGGGACGGAAGCGCCGCAACGCGTCGATGAGCCGCTCGTCGCCGGCGATGAAGCCCGAGCGGTAGCCGGTCATCGCCGAGCGCTTGCTCAGGGTGTGGAGCGCCACCGTGTTCTCGAGACCGCACTCGAGCATGCTGTGCGGCCGCGTGTCGAACCACACCTCGGCGTAGGCCTCGTCCGACGCCACCCAGAACCCGAACCGGCGCGCGCGCTCGGCGATCCGCGCGTGGTCGGCGGGGGTGAGCACCGCGCCGGTGGGATTGTGCGGGAAGTTGAGCCACAGGAGCGCCGTGCGCGCCCACACCTCGTCCGGCACCCGGTCGGGGTCGAAGCGCCAACCGTCCTCGCTGCGCAGGGGCGCCGGGTGGACGTCTGCGCCGGCATAGCGCGCGCCCGGCTCGTACACCGGATAGGCCGGGGTCGGGATGACGACCGTGCGGCGGGTCTCGTCGCCGCCGTGGCCGACCACCGCCATCGCCATGAGGAACACCGCCTCCTTGGTGCCGTTCGCCGGCAGCAGGTTCCGGTCCGGGTCGAGCGCGACGCCGAAGCGGCGCCCGAGCCAGCGCGCGGCCGCCGCGCGCAGCTCGGGCTGGCCGGCCGCCGCCGGATAGCTGGAGACCGGCGTGACCGCCTCGCGCAGAGCCGCGCGGATGAACTCGGGCGTCTCCTCCCGCGGGTCCCCCATGCCGAAATGGAGGACGCGCAGTCCGGCGGGCGCCAGC
>CAZKQE010000451.1:0-2023 GCA_964554725.1 uncultured bacterium | reverse complement strand
CGGCCGCGCCGAGGCGCCGCTGCGGACGGCGGCCGGCTGGAGCTTCGTGCTGTTCGCCGCCGCGCTCCCGGTGGCGATGGCGCCCATGAACGTGGCGGGCGGGTTGTGCGCGGCGCTCACGCTGGCGGCGTGGCTCGCCCGTGCGGGACCGCCGCGGCCGCGCACGCCGCTCGACCTGCCGGCGCTCGCCTGGCTGCTGGCGATGGGGCTCGCGACCCTCACCGCGCTCGACCGCGCGGCCAGCGCGGCGGGTCTCGGCAGGGGACGCGTACCGATCGTCGCCGGCCTGGTCGCCTGGCACGCGCTCGACCGGCGGCGCGGCGCCGCGGCGGTCGCCGCCCTGCTCGCGACGGGGGGCGTGGCCGCGCTGGTCGGCGGCGCCGGCTTCCTCGCCGCCGGCGGCCGCTACCCGGCGCGCGCGATCGGTCTCTCCGGGTCGTGGATGACGTTCGGGCTCCAGCTCCTGCTGCTCGTGAGCCTCGCCGCCGGCATCGTCGCCACCGCGCGCTCGCGGGCGTGGCGCCTGGGGGCGCTGGCGGCCGCGCTCGCCGCCTCGGCGGGCCTCGCCGCCAGCTTCACGCGCAGCGCCTGGCTGGGGCTCGCCGCGGCGCTGGCGGTGGTGGTCGGCCTGCGCCGGCCGCGGGCGCTGCTCGCGCTCTCGGCCGCCGCCGTCCTCGCCATCGTCGCCCTGCCGGGCGACCACGGCGACCGGTTGCGCAGCGCCTTCGACCCGGCCCACGAGGCGAACCGCGAGCGCATGTGGATGTGGGAGGCGGGTGGCCGCGCGCTGCGCGACCGGCCGGTGACCGGGGCGGGACTCCAGAACCTGACCACCCTGCTCGAGCGCCACCGTTCGCCCGCGGCCTCCGAGCGTCCGGCGCACGTCCACAACAGCTACCTGCACGTGGCGCTCGCCACCGGGCTCATCGGCCTGGTGGCGTTCCTCGCCCTGTGCGCGGGGCTGCTCCGCACCGTGGCGGCGGGCGCGGCCGGCCTGCGCACCGCGGTCGGGCTCGGCGCCGGCGTGCGGCTCGGCGTCGCCGCGGGGGCGGTCGGATTCCTGATCGCGGCGCTCTTCGACCACGCCTTCGGCGACGAGCAGCTGCTGCTGCTGCTCTTCACCCTCGCCGGGCTCGCCCACGCCGCGCGCGGCTGGGACGAGGGGCGCGCATGAGGGTCGCCCTGGTCCACGACTGGCTCACCGGCATGCGCGGCGGCGAGAAGGTGCTCGAACGCATCGCGGCGATGTTCCCGGACGCCCCCCTCCACACGCTGGTGTGGAACCGCGGCGCGGTCTCGCCGGCGCTCGAGGCCCATCCCATCCGCACCTCGTTCCTGCAGTCGCTGCCCGGCATCGCCACCCGCTACCGCTGGTACCTGCCGCTGTTCCCGGCCGCGATCGAGCGGTTCCGCTTCGACGGGTTCGACGTGGTGATCTCCTCGAGCCACGCGGTGGCGCGCGCGGTGCGCACGCCGCCCGGCACCTTCCACCTCAGCTACGTCCACACGCCGATGCGCTACGTCTGGGACCTCGAGGACCAGTACTTCCCGCCCGGGCGTTTCCCGTGGCCGCTCTCGTGGTACGTGCGCGCCACCTGCGCGCGGCTGCGCCGCTGGGACGCCGCCACCAGCGACCGTCCCCATGCGCTGGTCGCCAACTCCGCCCACGTCGCCGGCCGCATCGCCCGCCACTATCGGCGCGAGGCGGTGGTCGTCCACCCGCCGGTGGACGTGGAGCGCTTCGCCCCGACCGCCGCCGCGGCGCCGCCCGGCGACCGGTACCTGCTCGCCGGGGCGCTCGCCCCCTACAAGCGCGGCGACCTGGCGCTCGCCGCCTGCCGCGCCCTGGGACGGCCGCTGCTCGTGGTGGGGAGCGGGCAGGAGGCGGGACGCCTGCGTCGCGAGGCCGGTCCCGGCGTCGAGTTCCGCGGCTGGACGGCGCAGGACGAGATGGCGCGCACGTTCGCCGGCGCGCGCGGCCTGCTGTTCCCGGGCGAGGAGGACTTCGGCATCATCCCGGTCG
>CAZKQE010000450.1:0-2028 GCA_964554725.1 uncultured bacterium | reverse complement strand
GCCCCGCTCCCGGTCGTCGCCGCGCTGCCGTCCGCCGGGGAGTGGCTGGCGGCGCTCGACGCCGGCCATCCGCGCCTGCGCGAGCTGGACGCGCAGACCGGCCGCTGGCGCCTGTCGGCCCGCGCCGCGCGCCGCATGGCATGGCCCGATCTCGAGCTGCGCGCCGCGTACGGACGGCGCGCGCCGCTCGCCCAGCCGGGGCACGGAGAGGCGCTCGAACAGGACGCCATGTTCAGCGTCATGGTCGGCTTCATGCTCCCGATCTTCGCCGGCGCCCGCGAGCTCTCGGAAGGCGCCGAGATGGACGCCATGGCCCGCGCGAGCGAGGCCGACCGGCGCGCCGCCGAGCTCGAGCTGCGCCGCGAGGTGGTGGCGGCGCACGCCGCCGCCGAGGCCGCCCGACGCACGGTCGGGCTGCTGGCCGACACGGTGCTGGCGGTGCAGCACCGGGCGGTCGAGGCGTCGTGGAGCTCCTACCGCTCGGGCACCAGCGACCTGTGGCGGGTGTTCGAATCCACCCACGCGCTCTACGGCGAGGAGATCGCGCTGGTGCGCGCCCGGCAGGAGCGGGCGCGCGCCGAGGCGCGGCTGGTCTCCCTCACCGGGCGCGGCAACCTGCTCGGCGTCCCCCTCCCGAACCCAAGGAGCGAACGATGAACGCGCACGATGACCGGGATCGCGCCGCCGCCGGCGGCGCCGCCGCCCCGCCCGTCCACCAGCCGCCGCCCGGCGCGCACGCGATGAACGTGTTGCGCTGGGTGCTGTTCGGCGGCCTGCTGCTGCTGGCGGCGGTCAGCATCGGCAGCTACGTCGTCTCGACGCGGCGGGCGGGGAGCGCGGCCGGCACGCAGGCCGAGGCGCGTTTCTACTGCCCGATGCACCCGACCTACACCTCGGACCGCAAGGGCGAGTGCCCGATCTGCGGCATGTCGCTCGAGCCCATCCCGCCCGGCGGCGTCGGTGGCGCGCCGACCGGCGCCGACGGCGACGTGCCGGGGCTCACGACGGTCCATCTCAGCCCCGAGCGTGTGCAGATGATCGGCGTCCGTACCGCGATCGTCGAGCGGCGCCCGATCGGGGGCCGGCTCGACCTCGTGGGCTTCGTCACCCCGGACGAGTCGCGCCTGCAGCGCGTCCAGATCCGGGTCGCCGGCTGGGTGCAGGACCTGTTCGTGAGCCGCACCGGCGAGACGGTGAAGGCGGGCCAGCCGCTGCTCACCCTCTACAGCCCGGAGCTGTACCAGAGCGAGCAGGAGTACCTGATCGAGGCGCGGGCGCAGGCGCGGCGGGACACGGCCTCGTCCGATCCGATGGCCGGCATGCAGCATGACGCCGAGGGTGCCGCCTCGGCGCTCACCCGCCTCACGCTGCTCGGCGTTCCGCCGGAGGAGCTCGCGCGGCTCAGCCGGGTTCCGGTTGCGATCCCGCGTCTCACGATGCGCTCGACCGTTCACGGCACGGTGCTCGAGAAGAACGTCACCCAGGGCCAGTACGTGGCGGCCGACGTGCCGCTGTTCGTGATCGCCGACCTGTCGCGCGTGTGGGTGCTGGCCGACCTCTACGAGATGGACTTCGACCGCCTGCGCGCCGGCGATCGCGCCGTGTTCACCGCCGACGCGCTGCCGGGGCGCGAGCTGGCCGGCCGGATCGAGTTCGTCTACCCGACCGTCTCGCCCGAGACCCGCACGCTCAAGGTGCGGTTGGCACTCGAGAACCCGGACGGGGCGCTCCGGCCCGGCATGTACGGCCGGGTGCGGGTGGCGGGCCGTGGCGGCGCGGCGCTCACCGTGCCGTCCGAGGCGGTGGTGAACACCGGCGAGCACCGCTACGTGTTCCTGGCCCGCCGCGACGGCCACTTCGAGCCGCGCATGGTGTGGACCGGCGTCCAGGACGGCGACCGGCTGCAGATCCTCAAGGGCGTGGCCGCGGGTGACACGGTGGTGGCGAGCGCCTCGTTCCTGATCGACTCCGAGAGCCGCCTCAAGGCGGCGATCGCCGGCATGGGGAAGCAGCCCGACGCCGGTCACC
>CAZKQE010000449.1:0-2034 GCA_964554725.1 uncultured bacterium | reverse complement strand
GCGTGGCGGGCGCACCTGGCGACCGCGGCGCTGGCGCTGCTGGGGCTGGTCCTCTACGGGCGCGGGCTGCTGCTCGGGTTCGTCGGCGACGACTACACGCTGCTCGACGCCGCGCTGCGGCACCCGCTCGGCGAGCTGCTCAGCGGCCGTCACGGCATCCTCGGCTACTACCGACCGGTCTCGCGCGAGCTCTACTTCTGGGGCTGGGGGCGCGTCGCCGGGCTCGGGCCCGGCGGCTTCCACCTGGTGAACGCCCTCACCTACGCCGCGGTGGTGGTGATGATCGAGCGGCTGGGGCGGGCGTGGGCCGGTCCCCGCGCCGGCCGCCTCGCCGCGGCCGCCTTCCTGGTGTTCCCGCCCGGCAGCGCCCTGCTGGCGTGGGTGTCGTGCGCCCAGGACCTCATCATGCTGTTCTGGGCGCTGGCCGCGCTGCTCCTCCAGCACCGCGGACGCACGTGGGCGGCCGGGGCCGCGACGCTGATGGCGGCGCTCGCCAAGGAGACGGCGGTGGTGCTGCCCCTGGCGCTGGCGGCGATGGAGTGGACGCTCCGGCCGCGCGCGCCGCTGCGCGAGCGGCTCGTCCGGCTGGCGCCGGGGGCGGTCGGGCTGGCGGTGGCGGCCGGCCTCTCGCTGGCGGCGCGCGCCGGCTGGCCGGCGGCGGCGGCGGTGACGGTGTGGTCGCCGGGGCAGTTCGCGGGCGCCTGGCGGCTGCCGCTCGACGCGCTCTCGACGCTGCTCCCCCCCGAGACCGGCACCGGGATCGCCCGCACGCTCGAGACGCGGCCGTGGTGGCTGGCCCTGGCGGCCGGCCTGGGCGCGCTGGCGGTGCCGGCCGGCGGCCCGGCGGCGGGGTCGGCGCGGACGCCGGTCGCCGCCGGGCGCGCGGGGCGCGCCGTGATCGCCTTCGGGCTCACGCTGGCGCTGCTGGCGATGCTGCCGGTCGGGTTCGTCAGCGAGCGCTGGCGCGGCTACTTCTTCTCGCTCACGGCGGTGGGCGGGGCGCTGGCGGTGGGCGCGCTGCTCGCCCCGCGGCCCCCGGCGCTCGCGCGCGGCCTGCTGGCGCTCGCCGCGGTCGTCCACTACGGGGCCGGCAGCGTCTACCGGCCGCTGGACGCCGGCAGCGGCCCCGGGCGGCACCCGCACGTCAACTACGCCTTCTTCCGCGACACCGGGGCGCTCTCGGACGGCCTGCTCGCCGGGCTCGCGCCCTGGTGCGACTCGCTGCGCGCGCTGCCGCGCTCGTTCCTCGCCGGGGTGCCGCCCAACCAGACGTTCGAGACGGCGATCGGCGCCGGCCTGCGCGTCACCTGCCGGGACACCGTCGCGCGCGTCCGCTTCCTCGCCGACTTCACGCCCGCCGACGCCGCGGCGCCGTTCGGGGTGCTGCGCTACGACCCGGGCAGCGGCCGCTTCGCCCACGAGCGCGCGGACGCCCGGGTGCGCGCGCGGGTGGGCGAGGGGTTCCTGCTCCACGCCCGCTACGACGTCGCCGCCGCGTGCTTCGAGTCGGCGGCCGGCGCGGTCCCCGACCGCGAGCTGAGCTACCCGCTCGCCGTCGCCCGGGCGGCCGACGGCCGCGCCGACGACGCCCGCCGCGGCTGGGAGGCGGCGCGCGCCCGCGGCCAGGTGCTCGACCCGGCGACCATGGCCTCCCGGCTGGCGGGCGACGCGGCGGCGGACGGCCGGGCCGCCGCCGACACGCTCCCGCCTCTCGCGCCGCTCGCCGCCGCGGTGCTGCACGCGCCGTGGGAGGGGGCGGCGCATCGCGTGCTGGGGCGCGCGCTGCTCGCGCGCGGACGTCCGCGCGAGGCCACCTTCGAGCTCGCGGTGGCGGCCGGGATCGGCCGCGGCGGGGACGACCTGGCGTGGCTCGCGCGCGGCTACGAGGCGATGGAGCTGGTGGACGAGGCGCTCGGCGCCTACCACCGCGCGCTCTAGGGGGTGCTGCCGGCCGACCTGTACGCCTAGACGCGCGACCGTTATCTCGCCCTCGCGCGTCGTGAGGGGGCGGCGCTTGACCGCCCCCGGAGCGGC
>CAZKQE010000448.1:0-2043 GCA_964554725.1 uncultured bacterium | reverse complement strand
CCGGTCACGCGCCAGCCGACGGTGCCGGGCGCGTCGGTCGAGAGGTAGGCGAGCGCGCTGGGCGAGGTGTCGAGGATGTGGAGCGTGTCGGGCGTCACCACCAGCCGCGGGGCGCCGACCACGATCGGCTGGGTGATCGTCTCCTTCGTCGTACAGCCGCCGGCGGCGAGCGCCGCGCACAGCGGTGCCGCGAGGAGGAGCGATGCGGGTCGGACGCGGCGGCCCATGGGCGTCTCCGGAGAGCTCGGGGGCGTGTCCCGACAAGGCTAGGCCCGGTCGCCGGGCCGGTCAATCGCCGAGATGGGGGCGCCCCCCCGGGCCGGTGGCGCGGAGGCGGCGAGGGCATGCCGTGGCGCCCGTGCCGGCCCGTCCCCGCGGCGCGCCTCCCGCGGCCCTCGCCCCTGCGCCGGTGGCCCGGTCCGCCGCGCCGGTCGGTCCCGGCCCGGGCCCCGCAACGGGTGCGGGCCGGCACCGGTCCGATGGGGAGGAACCCCGCGCACGCCGCGTCACCCGCCCGAGGAGGTCCACCGTGCCCCTGCCCGCCTTCCTGCCGCGTCCGGCCCACGTGTCCTTCCGCCTGCTGCCCGTGCTGCTCGGCCTGCTGGCGGCCGAGCCGGCGCTGCCCCAGCCGGCCGTCCCGGCCCCGCTCACGTTCGCACCCACCGAGCTGGCGTTCGGCAGCGGCCGCAAGGTGACGGTGGACATGGCACGGCTCGCGGTGCCCGAGAACCGCGCCCGCGAGGGGAGCCGAACGCTCGAGCTGGCGGTGGTGAAGCTCGCGAGCCGCGCGGCCGCGCCGGCCGAGCCGGTCTTCTACCTCGCCGGCGGACCTGGCGGCTCGGCGATCGGCGAAGGAGGGGCGCCCCACCTGCGCGAGGTGCTCGAGGCGCTGCGCGCGCGGCACGACGTCTATCTGATGGACCAGCGCGGCACCGGCTTCTCGACCCCGGTGCTCCGCTTCCGGCCGTCCGCGCCGCTCCCGGGGGACTTCTTCGAGAGCGAGGAGAAGGCGGTGGCGGTGGTGCGGGCGGCCGGGCGCGAGGCGGTCGAGCACTTCCGGGCGCAGGGGGCGGACCTGGCCGGCTACACGACCTGGGAGAGTGCGGCCGACCTCGCCGACCTCGCGCGTGCGATCGGCGCCGAACGGTTCCATCTCATCGGCTTCAGCTACGGCACCCACTTCGCGCTGGCGACCATGCGCCGCTACCCGCAGCGCGTCGCCTCGGCGGTGCTCATCGGCACCGAGGGGCCCGACCACACCTACAAGCTGCCGTCCACCTACGACGGCCAGATCCGCCGGCTGGGCGAGCTGGTGGCGGCGGACCCGAAGCTGGCGAAGCAGGTCCCGGACTTCGACGCCCTGGTCCGCCGGGTGTTCGCCCGGTTCGACCGCCGGCCGATGCGGTTCACGCTCGCGGGCCCGGGCGGCGCCCCGCCGACCGTGGTCACGGTGGGCGGGTTCGGACTGCGGCTGCTCACCCGGATCGACATCGGCGACGGCAACGACTTCATCGAGTTCCCGGCGCTGTTCGCCGCCCTCGACCGCGGCGACTCGACCCGGCTCGTCAAGTACGTCGAGAAGCGCTTCGTCCAGTTCGGCCGCGGGCTCTCGGCGATGGGCACGGTGATGGATCTGGCCTCGGGCGCGACCGCCGCGCGGCGCGAGCGCATCCTGCGCGAGGTGCCGGGCTCGGCGTTCGGCAACGTCGTCAACTTCCCGGACTGGCACATCGCCGACGTGTGGCACGCCCCCGACCTGGGCGACGACTATCGCGCCCCGCTCGTGACCGACGTGCGCACGCTGTTCGTGAGCGGCACGATGGACGCGAACACCCAGCCCCATCAGGCGGAGGAGGTGCGGAAGACGTTCTCGCGCTCCTCGCACCTGGTGCTCGAGCACGCCGGACACGAGGACATGCTCCCGGACGGGGAGGTGCGGCGGATCATCGTGGGCTTCTTCGCGGGGACCGATCCCGGCGACCGCAAGCGCCCGCGGCCGCGGCCCCGCTTCGTCCCGGTGGACTGAGGGGACTCCCGCGCGTC
>CAZKQE010000447.1:0-2055 GCA_964554725.1 uncultured bacterium | reverse complement strand
GCTAGCCGCGTCCCCGCGGCCGGGTCGGCGGCAGCGGACGCGGCGGCGCCAGCGGCATCCCGTCCGGCCCCGCGAGCGCACGCGGCGGGTCGCACACCTCGTTGCGCAGCACCGCGAGCCCGGTCCATCCGTCCGCTCCCTCCACCGCGCTGGTCAGCACGCCGGCCGCCGCGCCGCCGGCACTCAGGTCCGCCGGCACCGCCGGGGCCGACCCCGCGCCGTCCACGCGCGCGAGGCGGCGGCGCACGCTGCGATAGGTGACCAGGCGCATGAGCGCCTCCTGTCCGGTGAAGCACCCCTTGTCGAGGTGCACCTCGTGGGCGAGACCGACCTCGAACGGCGTGAACGCCTCGACGATCTCGTGCCCGTGGCCGGGCCGTCCGGCGAGCACGCGCCGGCGGGCCGGGACGGCCGGGTCCTCCTCCGCGGGCGCCCCGCCCACCCGGTAGCCCTCGCCGTCCGCGACCCGCAGCTCGGCCGGCACCCCGTCGCGCTCCACCAGCGCGCCGGCCGCGGGCCCGGCGTCCCCGGGGAGCGCGCGGACCGGAAGGTCCGCCGAGCGATCCTCGATGCGCACGTCGTCGCGGAACACGTGGCGGTCGAGGAACGCGGCGAGCGGGTCGCCGGGCGCGTCGTCGCGGAGGAGCCACACCGCCCCGTCGGCGGCGACCGCCACCACCGCGCGATGGAGCAGCCGCCCGCGGAAGTCGCAGAACAGGGTCGCGCGCACCGTGCCCGCGGCGAGGTCGTCGAGCCGCTGGGTGGAGACGCGATGGAGCAGCGCCAGCGCGTCGGCGCCGGCCAGGCGCAGCGCGGTGGACGGCGTCATCGCGGCCGCCGGCGGGAGCGGGACATGGGGCGATGCTACGGAGCGCGCCCCGCGGCGGCAACCCGGGCGGGACGCCGCTGGCGGCGCCGCGGCGGGCGATGCTACAGTCGCGCGTCCTCCCGGGAGCCCCGATGATCTCCAGCGACACGCTCGCCGACCTGCTCGAGACGCTCGTGAACATCCCGAGCGAGACCGGCCACGAGGCCGAGATCTCCGCCTGGATGGAGCGCCGCCTGCGCGCGCTCGGCCGCGGGGAGGTGCTGCGCTCGGGCCAGTCGCTGGTGTGGCGCGGCCCGCGCGCGACGCCGCCGCGGCCGCTGCTGGTGCTGGCCGGCCACCTCGACACGGTCCCCGCGAACGGCAACGCCACCGCGCGCCGGGCGGACGGGCGCCTCTACGGGCTCGGCGCCAGCGACATGAAGGCGGGGGACGCGGTGATGCTCGCCCTGCTCGAGACCCTCGACCCGGCGCGGCTCCGCTGCGACCTCGCCGCCGTGTTCTACGACGCCGAGGAGGGCCCGCTCGAGGCGAACGGCCTGCGCCGGCTGCTGGCGGAGCTGCCGTGGCTGCGCCAGGCCCGGCTCGCGATCCTGCTCGAGCCGACCGACCTGCGGGTCGAGCTGGGCTGCATCGGCTCGCTCAACGCCGAGGTGCGGGTGACCGGGACCAGCGCGCACAGCGCGCGGCCGTGGCTCGGGGTCAACGCGGTCGAGCGGGCGGCGCCGTGGCTGGCGGAGATCGTGCGCTTCCCGGTCACCCCGGTGCGGGTGGGTGGCGTCGAGTACCGGGAGACGCTCCAGGTGACCACCCTGCGGGCCGGCCGCGCGAAGAACGTGATCCCCGACGAGCTGGTCGCCAACCTCAACTACCGCTACCCGCCCGACCGCACGCCGGCCGAGGCCGAGGCGCGCGTGCGCGCGCTGGTCCCGGACGGGTTCGGGTTCCGGGTCACGGACGCGGCGGCCCCGGGCCTCGTGTGCGACGACCTCGACGAGGTGCGGGAGTTCATCGCCCGCTTCGGCGCCGGGGTGGCGGGCAAGCAGGGATGGACCGACGTCGCCCAGTTCACGGCCGCCGGCGTGCCGGCGTTCAACTTCGGCCCCGGCGTCCCCGAGCAGGCCCACCAGGCCGGCGAGTTCTGTCCGCTCGAGAACCTCGACACCGCCTTCCGCTGGCTGGGCGAGTTCCTCACCGTGGAGGCCCGATGAGGGAGCACGACCCCCGGC
>CAZKQE010000446.1:0-2068 GCA_964554725.1 uncultured bacterium | reverse complement strand
GGGGGGACATAATCACTGCGGCGTTAGGGAGGACAGTTTCACTGCGGAGCTACACCCCGGCCCCGTCCATTGGCCGCGGTCGGGGCCTTCGCTATACTGCCGGCGGCTCGACCATGCGCGCCCGCCGGAGCGGCCGGGCGCGGGACGGACGGGACGGGAGCCCCGGGGCGGGACGTGCCCCGGCACCAGGAAGGAACCCATGACGGTGGAAACGAAGGACGCGGCGCGCCGCGTCGAGCAGGCGGGCCTGGTCCTCGCCCGCGTCCGCACCGAGGTCGGCCGGGTCATCGTCGGCCAGCACGCGATGGTGGACCGGCTGCTGGTCGGCCTGCTCACCGGCGGCCACATCCTGCTCGAAGGGGTGCCGGGTCTGGCGAAGACGCTGGCGGTGAAGAGCCTGGCCGACGCCCTCTCGCTCACCTTCCGGCGCATCCAGTTCACCCCCGACCTGCTGCCCGCCGACCTCACCGGCACGATGATCTTCAACCCGCGCGAGGGCAGCTTCAGCGCCAAGCGCGGCCCGCTGTTCGCCCACCTGGTGCTGGCCGACGAGATCAACCGGGCGCCGGCCAAGGTGCAGTCGGCGCTGCTCGAGGCGATGCAGGAGAAGCAGGTCACGCTGGGCGACGAGAGCCACCCGCTCGAGGAGCCGTTCCTGGTGCTGGCGACCCAGAACCCGATCGAGCAGGAGGGGACCTACCCGCTGCCCGAGGCGCAGAGCGACCGCTTCATGCTCAAAGTGCGGATCGACTACCCGCAGCGGAACGAGGAGAAGGAGATCCTGCGCCGCGCCGGGCTGGCGACGCTGCCGACCCTCTCCCCGCAGGCGACCCGCGACGAGGTGCTGGCGGCCCGCGACGTGCTCGGCTCGGTCTACGTGGACGACAAGCTCCAGGAGTACGTCATCGACCTGGTGACCGCGACCCGCCGTCCGGGCGACTACGGGCTGCCGCTCGAGTCGCTGATCGCCTACGGCGCCTCGCCGCGCGCGACGCTGTTCCTGGTGCGCGGGGCGCAGGCGCTGGCCGCGATCGACGGCCGGCCCTACGTGCTCCCGGAGGACGTCAAGGCGATCGCCCCGGACGTGCTCCGGCACCGGATCCACGTCTCCTACGAGGCGGAGGCGGAGGGCGTCAACGGCGAGGAGGTCGCGCGGCGCATCCTGGAGCAGGTGCGCGTTCCCTGATGCAGACCGCGGAACTGCTGCGCAAGGTCCGCCGCCTCGAGATCCGCAGCCGCCACCTGGTCGAGGACCTGTTCGCGGGCCACTCCGAGAGCGTCTTCAAGGGACGCGGGATGGAGTTCGAGGAGGTGCGCCCCTACGTGCCCGGGGACGAGGTGCGCGACATCGACTGGAACGTCACCGCGCGTCTCGGCCACCCGTACGTGAAGCGCTTCGTCGAGGAGCGCGAGCTGACCGTGCTGCTGGTGCTCGACGTCTCGCGCTCGATGCGCTTCGGCACCGCCGGGCAGGAGAAGCGCGAGCTGGCCGCCGAGCTGTGCGCGGTGCTCGGCTTCGCGGCCCTGCGCCACGACGACCGCGTCGGCCTGGTGCTGGCGGGCGAACGGGTCGAGCACTTCGTGCCGCCGGCGCGCGGGCGCAGCCACCTGCTGCGGATGCTGCGGGACGTGCTCGACACCACCCCGCGGCCCGGGCGCACGCGGCTCGGCGAGGCCGCGCGCTTCGTCCTGCGCACCACCCACCGGCGCAGCGTCGTGTTCTGGATCTCCGACTTCGAGGACACCCTCGACCCGCGCGACTGGCGGGTGCTCGCCTCGCGCCACGAGGTGACGGCGATCCTCACCCGCGACCCGCGCGACGAGGTCCTGCCGGCGGTCGGCTGGGTCGAGCTCGAGGACCTGGAGACCGGCGAGCGGCGGCTGGTGGACACCGGCAGCCGGCGCGCGCGCGAGGCCTACCACACCGAGGCGCGGGAGCGGCGCCGGCAGGCCGAGCAGATCCTGCGCCGGGCCCGGGTCTCGCTGGTGGACGTCCGCACCGACCGCTCGTACCTGCCGGTGCTGCTGCGCTTCTTCGCCGCCCGGCGGCGGCGCTCGGCGGCATGAG
>CAZKQE010000445.1:0-2093 GCA_964554725.1 uncultured bacterium | reverse complement strand
ACGCTCTTCACCATCGGATACGGCGGCCGGACGCGGGACGAATTCCTGTCCTTGCTGAAGGCCCACGGCGTCAGGACAGTGGTGGATGTCCGCCTGCGCCCGGATCGGGCGAGCATGGGCGTCTGGGTGAAGGCGAAGACGGCGGACAAGGGGATCGAGTCCTGGCTCGCCGCGGCCGGCATCGGGTACCGGTCGCTCGTCGAGCTGGGCAACGTGTTCCTCGACTTCCCGGACTGGCAGCGACGGTACGAGCAGCTGCTCGCGACGTCGGGAGCGCTGCTCACCGAGCGGCTGGCCGGCCTCCCCGAGCCGGTGTGCCTGCTCTGCGCCGAGAAGCGCGCGGCGGAGTGCCATCGAACGCTGATCGCCGGGTTCCTCGTCGCCCGGAGCGGTGTCGAGGTGCGGCATCTGGAGTAGCATGGTGCGGCCCGCTGCCCGGCGGCGCGACGCTCCCGGAGCTCCCCCGGGCCGTTGCCCGCCCCTTTCCTCCATGCTAGTTTCGCTGCCCCGGCGGCCGCTCCGGCCGCCCGGGGCAGCATCTGACGTCGCGCCATCCTCCATCCGGGGTCCCTTCGCCATGTCCGTCTCCGCCCGCACGCTCACGCTCGCCGACCTCGCCGCGCCGCGCGCCGGCACGCTCGCCAATCTGGGACTCATCGTCGGCGCGAGCGTGGTCACGGCGCTCGCCGCCCAGGTCGCGGTCCCGGTACCATGGTCGCCGGTGCCGATCACCGGGCAGACCTTCGCGGTCACGCTGACGGGTGCCGTGCTCGGCGCCCGGCGCGGCTTCCTCGCCCAGCTCCTCTACCTGGCGCAGGGCGCGCTCGGCCTGCCGGTGTTCGCGGCGGGTGCCGCCGGCATCGCGGTGTTCGCGGGGCCGACCGCCGGCTACCTGCTGGCGTTCCCGCTCGCGGCGGCGGTGACCGGTGCGCTGGCGCAGCGCGGCTGGGACCGGCGCTTCGTCACGATGCTGCCGGCGATGCTGCTCGGCAGCGTGCCGGTGTTCGCGCTCGGCCTCGCCGGGCTCGCGCGCTTCCTCCCGGCCGACGCGCTGCTCGCGGCCGGACTGCTCCCGTTCCTCCCGGGCGATCTCATCAAGTCGACGCTCGCGGCGCTGGCGTTCCCCGCCGTGTGGCGCTGGGCCCGGTCCCGCGGGGGCGCCCCGGGCGCGTGAACCCCCGGACGATCGCGGTACTCGGCGCCGGCATCATGGGCCGGGGCATCGCCTACGTCTCGGCGGTCGGCGGCTACCGCACCATCCTGCAGGACACGAGCGCGCCGGCGCTCGAGAAGGGCGCGGCCGACCTCGCGGCGGTGCTCGACAAGGGCGTCGCCGCGGGGAAGGTGAAGGCCGAGGACGCGGCCGCCGCGCGGACGCGCCTCTCGACCGCGACGCGGCTCGAGGACGCGGTGCGCGAGGCCGACCTGGTGATCGAGGCGGTCCCCGAGGACATCGCGCTCAAGGTCGAGCTGTTCGCCGCACTCGACCGCCTCACGCCGTCCCACGCGATCCTCGCCTCGAACACCTCGTCGCTCTCGATCACCGAGATGGCGGCGGCGACCGGGCGGCCGGCGCAGGTGGTCGGCATGCACTTCTTCAACCCGGTCCACCGCATGCGCCTGCTCGAGATCGTCCGCGCGCTCGAGACCAGCGAGGCGACGCTCGCCGCCGCGGCCGAGGTGGGGACCCGCATGGGCAAGGAGTGCGTCACGGTGCGCGAGTCGCCGGGCTTCGTGACCAGCCGTATCAACGCGATGATCGGCAACGAGGCGTTCTACATGCTGCAGGAGGGGGTCGCCAGCGCGGCCGACATCGACCGCGCGCTCAAGCTCGGGCTCAACCACCCGATGGGGCCGTTCGAGCTGGTGGACCTGGTCGGGCTCGACACCCGGCTCGCGATCCTCAGGTTCCTGCACCGCACGCTGGGCGAGAAGTTCCGGCCGTGCCCTCTGATCGAGCAGTACGTCGCCGCCGGGCGTCTGGGGCGCAAGACCGGACGCGGGGTGTTCGACTACCCGGCGGGCTCATGAGCTCGACCGCGGGCCGGCGGCTGCGCGGCCGGATGAAGGGGAAGCCGGGCGCGCGGCGGAAG
>CAZKQE010000444.1:0-2113 GCA_964554725.1 uncultured bacterium | reverse complement strand
TGGGTAGACGCCCCTCGCAAGCCCTCTTCGAATGGATTGCCGTGGAGGGGGCATGCAGGATGCATTGCAGACTCGCGAGCTGGAATCCTGGCAACTGAGATTTGTAGCGCGGCGGCGGACTGCGAGGGGGTCCACGATGGACCTTCGCCTGCCCCCCCGCCCGCCCCCGCCTCTGCGCGCGCGTGGCGCGCGCGTGCTATCGTGCGGGGGCCGATGCGACTCGGACAGGACGTCCTCTCGGATCTCGCCGCCGCCACCGCGTGCGAATGGCTGCTCGCCGACGGAGTCGGCGGCGCGGCCTCCGGCACCGCCGCCGGCGCCCACACCCGGCGCTCGCACGGGCTCCTGCTGGCCCCCGACGCGGACGGACGCCCCGCGCTCTCGCTCCTCAAGCTCGACGAGCGACTCCAGGTCGGGAGTGACTCGTTCGACCTCGGCTGCAACCTGGTCCCCGACCCGCTCGCCGAGCCCGGCGCCGGGCCCACCGGCCACGCGCGGCCCGCCGGCAACCTGCTGCTCGAGTCGTTCGCGGTGGAGCCGTGGCCGGTCTGGCGCTGGCGCGCGGGGCCGGTCGCGATCGAGAAGTCGCTGTTCCTCGTCCACGGCCACCACGCGGTCGCGATCGTCTACCGCCAGCTCGACGGACCGCCGGCGCGCCTCAGCGTGAGCCCGCTGCTCGTGAGCCGCCCGCCCGACGCGGTGGCCCCCGAGCCTGCCGCCTGGCGCGGCGTGGCGCAGGCGGTGCCGGGGCGGGTGCGCATCGAGACCGCGGCGCGTGCGGCGACCCTCACCCTCTGGCACAGCGGCGCGTTCCTGCCGGCGCGGGTGTGGCTGCGCGACCTGCTCTACCCCGCCGACCTCGAGACCGCGCCACTCGCGCGCGGGCGCCGCCGGGCCGTCCCGGCGCCCCCGGCCACCGACAGCGCCTTCGTCCCCGGCTACCTCGAGTGCGAACTGGCGGTCGGCGGCGCGTTCCACGTGGTGGCCTCGATCGAGCCGCACCTGTTCCGCGCACTGGCGATGGAGGGCCGGCTCGGCGCACCCCCGCCCGGCACGCTCGGCGAGTGCGTGGCGCTGCTCGCCGAGGGCGGGCGGACGCGCGCGGCGCAGTGGCGGCGCGCGGCGCACGAGGGCGCGGCGGTCACGCTCCGCGAGGCCGCGGCCGCCCATGCCGGACCCGGGGGAGGCGCGTCCGCCGCGCCCGCGCTCGCGGACGACGACCCGTGGCTCGCGCGGCTCGCGCCCGCGCTCCTGGACGGCCTCGTCCGCCGCGAGGGCCGCCTCACGCTGCGCACCGCACTCCCGGACGGCGAGGAGCGCGGCGCCGCGACGCTGCGCGCGCTGCCCGGGCTCGTCAGCCTGCGCGCGTTCGCGCCGGCGCGCGAGGTGCTGGGCGGCTACCTCGAGTACCTGAACGAGGGGCTGGCGCCCGAGCGGTTCGAGCCCGGCGGCCGCCCGCGCTACGGCGACCCGGCGCCCTCGCTGTGGCTCATCCACGCCTCCGAGCTGCTCATCCGCCGCAGCGAGGACCTCGAGTCGCTGCGCGATCCGGTGCTGCCGGCGGTCGAGGGGATCGTGCAGGCGTTCCGCGCCGGCACGCGGCACGGGGTGCGGGTGGGGGCGGACGGCCTGCTGGCGGCGGGCGAGGGCGAGGCCGCGCGCGCGCGTGCCGACGAGAACGCGCTCTGGTTCCACGCGCTGGTGGCGGCCGCGCAGCTCGCGCGCCTGGCCGGCCACCGCGAACGCGGCGCGTTCTACCTGGCGTGGGCGCGCGAGCACCAGGCGCGCGTGCTCGACCTGCTGTGGGACGAGGAGCACGGCTGCCTGTTCGAGGAACGCACCGCGGCCGGCCCGCGCGCCGGCCTCTCGCCGGCGCAGGTGCTGGCGGTGAGCCTCTCGCCGCCGCTGCTGCCGGCCGAGCGCGCCGCGCGCCTGCTGCGGGCGCTCGAGCGCGACCTGTTCACGCCGCTCGGGCTGCGGCCCTCGGCGGGTGCCGCGCACGTGGCACCCGAGTGGCTCGGTCCCTTCGTCACCGCGCACCTGCGCGTGCACGGGCGCGGCGCCGAGCCGCGTGCGGCCGCCGCGGGCTGGTTCGACTCGCTGCGGGGCTGGC
>CAZKQE010000443.1:0-2117 GCA_964554725.1 uncultured bacterium | reverse complement strand
GTCGCCGAGCTGCGCTCGGCGCGGAGGATGCTCGATCGACGGGCCGTGCGCGCGCTGGCGCGGGTCGCGCGCGGCGGCGACGGGGAGATTGCCCTTGATTCGAGGGCGCTCGCTTCCTACCCTCTCGCGACTCGACTCACCGTCTTGCGGCACCTCGTTCAGCGCCCCGGTCATGCCGGTCACTGCCTCACGCTACGACACCTGAACGCCCTCCAGTCGCTGCTCGCGACGACCCGAGGGGGGTCACGTGTGGACCTCCCGGATGGGTGGCGGGCGGTGCGTGACCGGGGCCACATCCTCATCCGGCGGCCCGCGCCCGTCGCGCGCGTCGCCGGGCCACGACCGGTGCCCGCCCGCGGCTCCTGGGTGCGGGGACCGGTGCGCGGGCGCTGGCTGACCGGCGCGGCGGCGCTGGACCGGCTCGCCGCGAAGGCATCGCCCGGCGAGTTCTTCGCCGGCGAGGCCCTCGCGGGGGGGCTCCAGTTGCGGCCGGCCCGACCCGATGAATGGTTCGTGCCCTTCGGCGGCCGGGGTCCCCGGCGCCTGGGCGATTTCCTGAGCGGACAACCCGTTCCCCGGGCCCTGCGGGCCCGGCCGATCGTCCTGGCCGACGCACGGGGTATCCTGTGGGTGGTCGGGGTGCGCCGTGCCGCGCGGGCGCCGCTGACCCCGTCCACCCGAAGAGCCCTGTGGGTCCACGAGGAGACTCCATGACCGAGAGCCTTCCCCGGAGCGCCGACGCCGTCGCCGCGACCGAGCCCGCCATCCGAGTCCTGTATAGTCGGGAGCAGATCGCGTCGCGGGTCCGCGAGCTGGGCCTCGAGATCGCCCGCGACCTGGGCGACGTGACGCCGGTGTACGTCGGTGTGCTGAAGGGCGCCTGCATGTTCCAGTGCGACCTGGCACGCGCGACCCCGCTCGACGTGACCCTCGACTTCCTGTCCGTCTCCTCGTACGGCTCGGGCACCACCTCGAGCGGCTCGGTGCGCCTCATCTCGGACCTGCGCGGCGAGGTCACCGGCCGTCACATCGTGCTGTGCGAAGGCGTGGTGGACTCGGGCCTCACGCTGTCCTTCATCATCGAGCACCTGCGCTCGCGCGGGGCGGCCAGCGTCCGGGTCGCCACGTTGCTCGACAAGGTGCCCTGTCGGAAGATCCAGGTGCCGGTGGACTACGCGGGCTGGCGCATCGGCGCCGAGTTCGTGGTGGGCTACGGGATGGACGCGGCCGAGCGGTATCGCAACCTGCCCTACGTGGGCGTACTCGAGGAGAGCTGATCTCGTGACCGTGTTCCGCCAGGACTCCGGATCCGACCGCGGCCGCAAGCGCGAAGGTCGGCGCGTTCCCACCCCCCGCCGGGCGCCGCCGCCCGCGCCGCCGGCGCGGCCGTTCCGCACCCTCGCCTTCTGGGTGCTGGTCGTGCTGCTGTCGCTGGTCGCCTATCGGATGTACCAGGGCAACTTCATGACCGCGCCGCGGGTCGAGATCTCCTACACCCGCTTCATCCAGGAGGTCGACCGCGGCAACGTCGCCCGCCTCGAGATCCTCGACAAGACGGTCTCCGGCGAGCTCCGCGCCGAGGCTCCGCTGCGGGTGGCGAACCAGGAGGTCAAGGTCAAAGGCTTCAAGACGCAGATCCTCGGCGACGGCGCGGACCTGCCGGACCGGGTGTGGAAGACGAACCCGGGGATCGAGATCGAGGTCAAGCAGGCCGGGACCAACTGGGTCTCGATCATGTTCACGATGCTCCCGTTCCTGCTGCTGCTGCCCCTGTGGTTCCTGTTCTGGCGCAACATGCAGTCGGGCGGCAGCGCGGCGCTCAAGTTCGGGAAGACCAAGGCCAAGGTGCTGATCGAGACCACCCCCAAGGTGACGTTCAAGGACGTCGCCGGCTGTGACGAGGCCAAGCAGGAGCTCCACGAGATCATCGAGTTCCTCAAGGAGCCGCAGAAGTTCCAGCGGCTCGGCGGGCGCATCCCGAAGGGCGCGCTGCTGCTGGGCCCCCCGGGCTCGGGCAAGACGCTGCTCGCCAAGGCGGTCGCCGGCGAGGCCGGCGTGCCGTTCTTCTCGATGTCGGGCTCGGACTTCGTCGAGATGTTCGTCGGTGTGGGAGCGTC
>CAZKQE010000442.1:0-2118 GCA_964554725.1 uncultured bacterium | reverse complement strand
GATCACGATCGCGGCGAGCGGCGCCAGCACGATATTGTTGCGGGAGAAGAGCAGCGTCACCGCGGTGAGGGCGGCGGCGAGGAACGCGATCAGCGCCGGCGCCGGAGCGAGGGCGGCCACGCCGCCGCGCGGCCGGCGCGCGAGCCACCATACGAGCGGTGCGGCGACGAACGCGACCCCCAGCCACGACAGCTCGCCGGCGCCGAGCAGCGAGCCGGGCGAGCCGCCCTGCAGTTCCTCGACGCTCAGCGCGAGGCGCGTCATGGGGTCGGGCGGAGCGGAGGCGACCCCGAGTGTGGCGGAGAGCTTGCGTCGCGCCGCCTCGAGCACCTGCGCGTACTGACGCTCGCGCCCGGCGAGGGCGCCGAGCGCGGCGGCGGCGAGCGCCACCGCGGCGACCGCGCCGGCGCGCGCCGCACGGGGCGCCGTCTCGCGACGCAGCCACGGCGTCCACAGCGCGGCCGCGAGCCCCATCGCCAGCAGCCCGCCGGTCGAGAGCGCGAACGACTGCTCGCGCAGGTAGCCGAAGGCGAGGCACGCCAGCAGGACCGCGGCCACCTGCGCGGTGAACCACTCGCGGAGCGCGGTCCCGGGCGGGCGCAGCAGGGCGAACACGAGCACGAACGCGGTCTCGAGCACCGGGAACATGAACGCCACCCGCCACACCGCGAGGGCGGCGAGCAGGGCGACCGCCGAGCCGGCCGCCGCGACGCGGGCGACGCGGCGGCGGCGGGCGGCGAGCGCCGCCAGCGCCGCGGCGACGTGGGTGGTGAGGAGCAGCGTCCCGAGCGCCTCGTAGCGGAACCAGTGGCCGACGCTGCGGTGGAGGTGGGCGGGGAGCGTCACCGCGACCAGGGCGGCCGCCAGCGCGGGCGCGCGCCCGGGGTGGAGCGCCCGGGTGGCGGCGTAGACCGGGAGCGCGATGAGCGCCCCCGCCAGCGCGGTGAACCACCGCACGTGGGTCTCGAGGTCGCGCCGGTCCAGTGCGGCCGCCAGCCGGTGGAACCCGGCCGCCACCGGGTAGAGCCCGGTCGGCAGCAGGCGCTCGACCTCGCGGCCCGCGGGGGCGCCGGCGAGCGGGTCCACGCGCGGGGTGCGGCCGCGCTCGACCACGGCGCGGGTCATGCGCAGGTGGAACGCGGGGTCGGAGGGCAGGTCGGGGTCGGCGCCGCGCCAGCCGGGGATCAGGCGCAGGGCGGCGCCGAGGGCGACGATGGCCACCAGGGCCGCCACCGTCGCCGCCCGGCCGGCGGACGGGCGGGGCATGGCGCGGCACTATCGCCGAGCCCCGGCGGGGGTTCAAGCGCGCCCCCGCGGCCGCCGCTTGTCGGCGCGCGGGCCGGTTTGCTAGGGTACCGCGCCTCGATCGCAGGGCGCCCGCGCGGCGCGGCGCTCGGGGACCGGGCCAACCACGGGCAACGAGGGGTGGGAACGTGAAGGGATCGAGCGGCGGTCGTCGCGGGGTCGGGATGCGCGGGTGGATGGCGGTGCTGCTGGTGGCGGCGGGGGCGCTGGCGCTGGCCGCGCCGGCGGCGCGCGCGCAGGCGACCCACTGGGACGAGGGCCGCAACTGGATCTCGGTGCGCGCCGGCTACGCACGCTACGGCGCCCGCTTCGCCCCCGGGGGCTCGTTCGGGTACGGCTTCGGCTACTCGTGGTTCCTGGGCAAGAACGTCGCCTGGAGCGCGTCGGTCGGGCACGACCTGCTGGGACGCTTCGGCGGCGCCGCCCTGATCCAGGTGCCGATCACCGCGGAGTTCACGCGGCACTTCGCCTTCACCGACCAGACCCGGCCCTATCTCGGCCTCGGCTGGGGCGCCGTGTACCACAAGACCTACCGCACGCAGTCCGACGAGTCGGGCTTCCGTCAGGGTGTCTACGTCGCGACCGGGGCCAACGCGGTGCTGTCGGACGCGGGCCTGATCGGGCTCGACGTGCGGTGGATGCTCCAGCAGGACAGCCGCAGCATCAACCCCACCTTCCCGAACGGGGAACCGAGCGCGAACGTGCTGAGCGCCAAGCTCAGCGTCTCGCGGGCGTTCTAGCCCCGGCCCGTCCGTCGGGGCCGCCGCCGGCCGCGGCGCACCGCCGCCGGCCGCGACCCGGCCGTCCCCGGCC
>CAZKQE010000441.1:0-2122 GCA_964554725.1 uncultured bacterium | reverse complement strand
GGCTCCAGCCAGCGCAGCCGCAGCTCGACCTCGCCGCGCCGGCGGTGGCGTCCGCCGGCGGCGAACGCGCGGCCGTCCTCCCGCCCCTCCGCGCGCGCCCAGGCGGCGCGCGTGGCGACCGTCCCCTCGCGCGACCACAGGACGGCGCCGCGGGTCGACCGGAACCGGTCCGGCGTGGAGAGCCGCCCGACGGTCGCGCGCAGCTCGCCGCCCGGCCGCGGGCGCACGAAGCCGGCCAGCTCGACCCGTCGCTGGCGTTCGAGGTCGGCGCCGATCGGCAGGCCCCAGTCCTCCTGCGCGAACGGCCGCTCGAGGCGGTCGAACGCGTCGAAGCGCCGGCCGACGCCGCGCGCCGACAGTTCGAGCCCCGCCGCGCCGCCCAGCCGGCCCGGGAGCCGGCCCTCGAGCGCCAGGCGGGCGCGCCCGGCGCCGCCCACGTTGTCGCCGTCGTCGAGCGGGGAGAAGGTGTTGAGGTCGTGGCGCGAGACCGCGCCCTCCACGTCCACGGTGAGCGGCCCCCGCGCGCCGCCCGCCGCCAGCGCCCACAGCTGGTGCGAGTCGGCGAGCGGGAGCGGGCGGCCGATCCGGAACGCGCCGGCGCCGGGCCCGACGAACGCGTAGACGGTGCGCCCGGCCACCACGGTCGAGTCGGTGTAGTCGCCGAGGCCGGGACCGACGCGGGTGAACCGCACCGCGAAGGCGCCGGAGTCCACGCCCACGAACTGGTAGCGGGCGGGGCCGGCGCCCGCCGGGACGAAGTCGTAGTCGCCGACCCCGGCCGTGACGCCGGGGCCGATCGCCCGCGACACCGAGTCCCCGGCCGCCGCCAGCGCGAACCGGTCGCCGGCGTCGAGCGCGGCTCCCAGCGGGCGCCCCCGGTCGTCGCCCTCGGTGATGAAGGTGGTGAAGGCGCGCAGGCGCCCCCGCTCCCACGCCGCGCCGCCCGCCGCCAGGTTGCGCCGGTAGCGGTGGACGCTGAACTGGTAGTCCACGGTGATCCGCGAGGCGGGGGTGATCGGCCGCCGGTTCGTGAACGTGAGCCGGCCGCGCTCGTAGTCCATCGCGTAGTCGGCGCTCTCGCCGCGGGTGAGCCGGGTCCCGTCCAGCACCACGACCTCGCTGCCGGGCACCACGGCGATGAGCGGGTTGCCGGCGCGGTCGGTGAGCTGATACGGGCCCTGGCGGCCCTCGACCCCGAACAGCTGCAGGCTGTGGCGCTCGCCCTGGGCGCTGGCCGCCGCGACCACGCCGGTGAACCCGCCGCCGCCCCACTCCCCGCGCACGCCCTGCAGCCGCCGCTCGACGCGCGCGAACTCGCCGCGGCCGAGGTCGAGCGTCACGTCGCCGAGGGCCGCGCTGCCCCGCGGCGCCCGCAGCTCGATCAGCACCCGGTCGAGCGACTGGAGGTCCTGGGTGGCGCCGGCGGCGCCGAGCGGCGTATTGCGGTCGGACAGCGCGCCGGTGAGCTCGACCCCGGGGGCGAGGGTGCCGCTCACCGCGAGGTCGAGCGACTGGCGCAGGAACGCATCCTGGGAGGAGCCGAAATCCACCGCGATCGTCTTGTTGCCGGTGAGCGTGAGCTCGGTCCCGGCCGCCGCGCGCGACGGCGTGCGCGCGGTCGCCGGTCGCGACGCGGGCGACGGCGGCGGCGCGGGCGGCGCGCTGTCGGGCGCCGCCGCGCCGACCGGCTGCCAGGCGTAGAGGCGGAAGTCGAGCGGCGGGGCGGCGAGCAGACGGCACACGCGCACCCACAGCGTGTCGCCCGGCAGCGGCTGGCGGAGCAGGCGCAGCTCGCCGCGGGTCGGGTCGAGCGCGTAGTCCTGCCCGCGCCGCCACACCGACGCGCGCGTCCACAGCGAGTCGGTGCCCGGCCGCGCGAACGGCTGCGGCAGGCGATAGGCGACCACCCCTTCCCGCTGGACCAGCACGGTCACCGCGCACGCCGGGTCGCCCGCCGCGACCGCCGCGGCGCCGGCGGGCGGGGCCAGCAGCGCGAGCGCCGCGAGGCCGAGCGCCAGCGCCGCGCCGACGCCGAGCAGCACCGACTTCACGATGAAGCGTTCTTCCCGCGTCCGCGCCGACGCATCCAGCCCCGGAGCGAACAGCCGGGCGCGAATCGCCG
>CAZKQE010000440.1:0-2188 GCA_964554725.1 uncultured bacterium | reverse complement strand
CGATGTGGGCGAGCAGCATGCCGATCGTGTTCATCCCGGGCGCCGGCTGCCAGGCCAGCTCCTCCGGCCCGGCGCCGCGGGTGTCCTCGGCGAGGCGTCGCGAGGCGTCGTCCAGCTGCCACAGGAACAGCGCGGCGAGCGGGGAGGCGGCCTCCGGCGCGGGGACGAGGATGCGCTGGATCAGCGGCGACATGGCCCGCGCTCAGCGCCCGCGGCGGCCCGGCCGGACCGCGCTCAGGCGCGCACCCCCGCGCGGCGCCGTTCCGCCGCGAGCACGGTGTTCGCCACCACCATCGCCACCGTCATCGGACCCACCCCGCCCGGGACCGGCGTGAGGGCGCCGGCCACCGCCGCGACCGAGACCGCCTCGACGTCGCCCACCAGCCTGCGCCCGTCGGCGCGGACGCCGGTCACCGCGTGGATGCCGACGTCCACCACGGTCGCCCCCGGCTTCACCCAGTCGCCGGTCACCGTCTCGGCGCGGCCCATCGCCGCCACGACCAGATCGGCCTGCCGGGACAGCTCGCGCAGCGCCGGACCGCTCGCGCTGTGGCCGACGGTCACGGTCATGTCCACCCCCTTGCTCGACAGCAGGGTGGCGAGCGGGCGGCCGACGATCGGGCTGCGGCCGAGCACCACCGCGTGCCGGCCGACCAGCGGCACCTGGTAGTGGCGCAGCAGCTCGAGGATGCCGCGCGGCGTGCAGGGCACGAACCCCGGCAGCCCGGCGGCGAGGCGGCCGGCGTTCTCCGGGTGGAATCCGTCCACGTCCTTGTCCGGCGGGACCGCCTCCAGCGCGGCCTGCGGGTCGGCGGGCGGGGCGAGCGGGAGCTGCACCAGGATGCCGTGCACCTCCGGGTCGTCCGCCAGCGCGCGGATGCGGCCCACCACCGTCGCGGTGTCGGCGCCGGCCGCCAGGGTGACCCGCCGCACCTCGATCCCGACCTGGGCGCACGCCTCGGTCTTGCGCCGCAGGTACACCTGCGAGGCGGGGTCCTCGCCCACCGAGACCAGCGCCAGGGTCGGCGCCAGACCGGCGGCGCGCAGCTCACGCACGCGCACCGCGGCGGCGGCGCGCACCGCGGCGGCGGGCTCCTCGCCGGCGAGGCGACGGGCCCCGCCCGCGGCCGGCGCCGCGTGCGGCAGGGCGAGGCGGCGGATCGCGACCGCCTTGCCGGTCGCCGGGTCCACGGTGACCAGCGCCCCGTTGAAGCGCGGGTCGCCCTCGGCCGGCGTCAGGCGCGCCGGCATGCCGGTCAGGAAGCGCTTCAGCGCGCCCTCGCGGTCCATGCCGATCACCGAGGCGAAGCCGCCGGTCATCCCGGCGTCGCACAGGAACGCGGTGCCGCCCGGCAGGATGCGCTCGTCGGCGGTCTGGACGTGGGTGTGGGTGCCGACCACGAAGCTGACACGCCCGTCGAGGTGCCAGCCGAGGGCGACCTTCTCCGCGGTGGTCTCGGCGTGGACGTCCACCAGGATCACCCGGCAGCTCGGACGCAGGGCGGCCACCGCGGCGTCGGCGACGCGGAACGGGTCGTCGGCCTCCTTCATGAAGACGCGGCCGAGCAGGTTGACGATCCCCACCGCGGTGCCGTCGGCGGCGCGCACCACCCGCCACCCCTCGCCCGGCGTGCCGGGCGGCAGGTTCGCCGGACGCACCAGGCGCGTCTCCTCGCGCAGGTAGCCGTGGCTCTCCTTGCGGTCCCAGAGATGGTTGCCGCCGGTCAGCACGTCCACGCCGGCCGCGAACAGCCCGGCGGCCGAGTCGCGCGTCAGCCCGAAGCCGCCGGCCGAGTTCTCGCCGTTGCACACCACCAGGTCCACCGCGTGGCGGCGCTTCAGCTCCGGCAACAGCGCCTGCACGACCTCGCGGCCGGGCGACCCGATGACGTCGGCGATGAAGAGGATGTTGAGCATCCGTGCCCCTACTTGGCGTAGTCGACGGCCCGGGTCTCGCGGATCACGGTGACGCGGATCTGGCCCGGGTACTGCAGCTCCTTCTCGATACGGCGAGCGATCTCGCCCGCTAGGTCCTGCGCGCGGGCGTCGTCCACCCGCGAGTGCTCGACCATGATGCGGATCTCGCGCCCGGCCTGGATCGCGTACGATTTCTCGACCCCGGGGAAGGCGCCGGCGATGCGCTCGAGGGCCTCGAGGCGCTTGATGTAGATCTCGAGGCTCTCACGCC
>CAZKQE010000439.1:0-2192 GCA_964554725.1 uncultured bacterium | reverse complement strand
GGCCGCCCCGGCGGCCGCGCGCGACCCCGCCGCCGAGGCCCTCGCCGGGCTCGAGGCGCTACGGGCGCTGCGCCTGCCCGAGCAGGGCCGGTTCGCCGAGCACGCGTTCCGGCTCGGGCAGCTCCTGCGCCGCTTCCTCGAGGCGACGACCGGCGCCACCCGGCCCGGCGACACGACCCCCGAGCTGGTCGCCCACCTGCGCGGCGCCGGACTCCCCGCCGACGACCTGGCGCGCTTCGCCGGGCTGCTGCGCGCGTGGGACCAGGTGAAGTTCGCGCGCGAGCCCGTCACGCGCGACGAGGCCGAACGGGCCGAGCGCGCGGTCGAGGCCTTCCTGCGGCGGCCCGCGGCCGCCGACCGGAGGGTGGCGTGATCCGCTGGGAGCTGCCGTGGGCGCTGCTCCTGCTGCTGGCGGTGCCGTGGCTGCTGTGGCACCGGCGGCGCGAGGTGGCGAGGTCGGCGGCGGTGCTGTGGGTGCGCGTCGGGGCGGCCTGGTCGGCGGGGCCGAAGGCGCTGCCGCTGCGCGCGGTGGCGGCGCTGCCGTGGTTCGCGCTGGTGCTGGCGCTGCTGGCGGTGGCGCGGCCCCAGGAGGGGCTGCGGCAGAGCGAGACCGAGACGCGCGGCGTGGACATCGTGCTGGCGCTCGACATCTCGCCCAGCATGCGCGCGGAGGACCTGCGGCCGCGCGACCGGCTCCACGTGGCGAAGGCGACCGCGCGGGACTTCATCCGCCAGCGGCCCCACGACCGGATCGGGCTGGTCGCGTTCGCCGCCACCTCGTTCACCCAGTGCCCGCTGACGCTCGACCACGCCGTGCTCACCGAGCTGCTCGAGGGGCTCGACTTCGGCATGGCGGAGGACGGCACCGCGATCGGCATGGGGCTGGCGACCGCCGTCGCGCGGCTGCGCGAGAGCCGCTCGCCGAGCAAGGTGGTCGTGCTGCTCACCGACGGCCAGAGCAACCGGGGGGCGATCGACCCGCTCACGGGCGCCGAGCTGGCGGCGGCGCTCGGCGTGCGCGTCCACACCGTGCTCGTGGGGCGCGGGGGGCTGGTGCCGGTGCCGGTGAACGACCCGGTGTTCGGCCGCCGGGTCAACATGGTGCGCATGGACGTGGACGAGGGCGTGCTGCGCGAGATCGCCGCGCGCACCGGCGGGCGCTTCTTCCGCGCCGTGGACAGCGAGACGCTGGCCGGGATCTACGCGGCGATCGACCGCCTCGAACGGGCCCCGATCCGCTCGATCCAGTACCGCGAGTACGTGGACCTCGGGCCGCTGCTGCTGGGCGCGGCGGCGCTGCTGATGGTGGTCCACCTGCTGTCCGCCTCGACCTGGGCGTTCCGCATCCCGTGAGCGCCCGCCGCCGGAGGGAACCGTGAGCTTCGCCTCGCCGGGCTGGCTGTGGATGCTGGCGGCGCTCCCGGTGTTGCTCGCGCTCGAGTGGCGGGCGGCCCGCCGCGCCGACGCCGGGCTGCGGCGGCTGGTCGGCGAGCGCCCGCACCACGCGCTGCTGGGGCAGCGGCGGCCCGGCCACCGCCGGCTCGGCATCGCCCTGCGGCTCGGGGCGGTGGGGCTGCTGGTGCTCGGCGCCGCGGGGCCCGAGTGGGGGCGGGAGGTGGTGCGGCGCAGCGCCACCGGCTCGGACGTGGTGCTGCTGATCGACGTGTCCGCCAGCATGGACGCGCGTGACGTGCCGCCCAGCCGGCTCGAGGAGGCGCGCCGCGAGGCTCTGGCGGTGCTCGAGCGGCTGTCCGGCAGCCGGGTCGGCGTGGTCGCGTTCGCCGGCGACGCGGTGCGGATGTGCCCGCTCACGCTCGACCGCGGGGCGGCGCGGCTGATCCTCGAGTCCCTCGGCTCGAGCTCGATCAGCGAGCCGGGCAGCGACCTCGCGCGCGGGCTGCGGATGGCCGCGCGCCTGCTGCCGGGCGGACGGCGCACCGAGCAGGTGATCGTGCTGTGGACCGACGGCGAGGACCTCGAGCGGGCGGCGGGCGAGGCGATCGAGGAGCTGGCGCGCGCCGGCCACCGGGTGCTGGCGGTGGGCGTCGGCACCCCGGCCGGCGACGTGGTGCCGGCGCTGGACGACCAGGGGCGGGCGGTGGACGTGAAGCGCGACGAGCGCGGCGGCCCGGTCCGCAGCCGGCTCGACGAGGACCTGCTGCGCGGCCTCGCCCGCCGCACGCGCGGGGCCT
>CAZKQE010000438.1:0-2203 GCA_964554725.1 uncultured bacterium | reverse complement strand
CCATGCTCTTTGGCTACAAGGAAAAGGCGAACTTCACCGTCGAGAACGAGAAGGCCATCGCCGAGCCGCCCAAGGTCGACTTCGGGGCCAAGCCCGCCGCCGCGCCGGCGCCTTCGCCCGCACCGGCTCCCGCGCCGGCCAAGTAGGTGATCGGCGCGACCGGCCGGCTCCTCGCGGGGGCGGCCGGCATCCTCCTCCTCGCGGCCGCGGCCTTCGCCGCCGATCCGACGGAACCCATCCCCGTCCCGAAGCTCTCGGGGCGGGTGGTGGATCTCACGGGCTCGCTCACGGCGCCGGAGCGCGAGGCGATCGCCGGCAAGCTGGCGGCATTCGAATCCGCCCGGGGCTCGCAGGTGGTGGTGCTGCTGGTGCCATCGATCGGCACGGAGACGATCGAGGAATTCGCGACCCGCGTGACGGACGCGTGGAAGCTCGGGCGTGCCGGCGTGGACGACGGCGTGCTCCTGGTCGTCGCCAAGCAGGAAAGGAAGCTGCGCATCCAGTCGGGCCGGGGCGTGCAGGGCACGCTCACGGACGCCCTGTCGAAGCGCATCATCGCCGAGCAGGTATCGCCGCGCTTCCGGACCGGTGATTTCGCCGGCGGCATCGGCGCCGGCGTCGAGTCCATCATGAAGGCGATCGAAGGCGAGGCGCTTCCCCCGCCGGCAAAAAAAAAATCCGCGGGCCGGGCGGTTAGCGTCGCCTCGTCGTTCGAGAGCTTCCTCTGGGTCGCCTTTCTCGTGGTGCCGGTCGTGGGCATGGTGCTGCGCGCGCTCACCGGGCGCTTCCTCGGGGCCGCGCTCACGGGGGGCGCGACGGGCCTCGCGGCCGCCTTCGTCTTCGGCAGCGTGATCTTCGGGATCGCGGCCGCCGTGGGCGCCTTCATCCTCGTGCTCGGCATGGGCGCGGGCCGGTTGGCCCGAAGCGGGGGCGGGGGGTGGAGGTCCGGCGGCTTCGGCGGTGGGGGGGGCCCCGGGGGGGGGGGGGGGGGGGGCCCGCCGGGGGGGGGGGGGGGGGGGGGGGTGGGGGGGGGGGGGGGGGGCTCCCGGGGGGGGGGGGGGGGGTTTCGACGGCGGCGGCGCCTCGGGGAACTGGTGATGGACCTGCGACGATTCTGGCGGCATGTCGCGATGACGCCCTGGCAGGCGGCGCGGGCCTTTCCCGCCCGCTCGCTCGAGGCGATCGGGCGGTGCGTGGGCGAGCATGAAGGGCGCCACCGCGGCGAGATCCGTTTCGTGGTCGAGGCCGAGCTCACCACGGCCCAGCTCTGGGCGAACCTGTCCGCCCGCGCGCGGGCGGTCGAGGTGTTCTCGGCGCTGCGGGTCTGGGATACCGAGGAGAACACCGGCGTGCTGGTCTACGTGCTGCTCGCCGACCATGCGGTGGAGATCGTGGCCGACCGCGGCGTGTCGGCGAAAGTCGATGCCGCGCAGTGGCTGGCGGTATGCCGCACGATGCAGGAGGCCTTCCGCGCCGGGCGTTTCGAGGAAGGCGCGGTGGCCGGCGTGGCGGCGATCTCGGCGCTGCTCGAGACGCACTTTCCCGCGAGCGGGACGCCCGCGAACGAACTGCCCGACCGGGCGCTGCTGATCTAGGCCGCGCGCGGCGTCGGCCGGCTAGGAGCGTCCCTTGCCCCGGGTGCCGGCGGCGCTCTCGTCCTCGAGCAGGGCGGCGATCTCGCGCAGCTTGGCCGGGTCCGGCGCGGCCGGCGGCGCCGGTGGCACCTGGCGGCGGCGGATCATGAGAACCAGTCCCGCCAGGCCGCCGAGCACCAGCAGCGCGGGCGCCATCCACAGCACGGCCGTGGCGGCGTTGAAGGGCGGCTTGTAGAGGACGAAGTCGCCGTAGCGATCGACCATGTAGCGGCGGATCTCGTCGTCCGACTTGCCCGCGGCGATCATCGCGCGGGTCTGCCGGCGCAGGTCGACCGCGAGCGGGGCATCCGAGTCGGCGATGGTCTGGTTCTGGCAGACGAGGCAGCGCAGCTCGTGCGCGATGGCCTTGAGCCGCGCCTCGACCTTGGGGTCCGGCTTGGCGACCTCGGTGGACTGCCCCCACGCGAGCGGGGCGGCGAGGAGGGCGAGGGCGAGGGCGAGGGCGGGCGTCTTCATCCGTTCAGCTGCTTGAGGAGGGGAAGGATCGTCTGGTCGAGCGCCTCGGGCGTGATCGGCCCGATCTGCTTGTAGCGGATGACCCCCTGCTT
>CAZKQE010000437.1:0-2208 GCA_964554725.1 uncultured bacterium | reverse complement strand
TACAGCCGGTCGAACTCGGGGTCCCCGTGCAGCAGCGCCAGGTCGGGGTCGCGGCGCGCCCAGTCGGACTCGCGGAAGCCGGCCTGCCAGGCCTTGCGCAGGGTGTCGAGGGCCTCGGGCCGCTTGTTCAGCGCGCAGAACAGGCACGCCAGGTTGTAGAGCACCGTCGCCTCGTTGGGCCGCAGGGCGAGGGCGAGATCCGCCTCGCGCATCGCGTCCTCGCTGCGGTCGATCGCCACGTAGTCGAGCGCGAGCAGCACCCGCGCGCGCGCGTCCTCGGGCACCGGCTTGAGGTGCTTCTCGAGCGCCACGATCCGCCGCTGGACCAGGTTGCGATAGGCGTCGTCCTTCCCCAGGGCCTTGAGCGAGTTCATGATCGGCCCGTAGACGTTGTAGTCCTCGCCGCTCGCCGCGATCGCCTCCTCGGCGATCGCCGCCACGTCCGTGAAGCGACCGGCGGAGAACATCGCCCGCCCGAGCAGGTAGTAGGCGCCCTCGCAGTCGCGCTTGCGGCCGATCGCCTGGTAGGCGTTGCGGATCGCGTCCTCGTACTGGTTGCCGGCGTAGAGCACCCACGCGTTCGCGATCTGCACCTCGGGCAGGTCGGGCTGCAGCGCGACCGCCCGCTGCGAGGCCGCCATCGCGCGCCCGATCCAGGTCGCGTCGCGCTGGAAGTTGTAGTGGTACTCGGCGCACACCTTGGCCACCGCCGCGTGGGCGAGCGCGAAGTTCGGGTCCATCGCCACCGCGTTCTCGAACATCTGGAGCGCGAACTCGAGGTCCTGGCGGGTGAGCCGCCGGGCGTAGCTCTTGCCGCGCAGGTAGAGGTCGTAGGCCTGCAGGTTCTCGGTGGGCCGGGCGGCGAGCGCCGCCTGTTCCTGCGGCGAGAGGGTGACGCGCAGGGCCGCGGCGATCCGCCGCGCGATCTCGTCCTGCACCTCGAACACGTCCTGCATCTCGCGGTCGAACCGCTCGGACCAGAGCTGGAAGTCGGTCTGGGTGTCCACCAGCTCGGCGTTGATGCGCAGGCGGTTCCCGGAGCGCCGCAGGCTGCCTCCCAGGACGTAGGCCGCGCCGAGCTGCTGGCCGATCTGCACCGGCGTCACCGGCCGGTCGCGGTAGCCGAGCACGGTCGCGCGGGAGAAGATGTTCAGCCCCTTGATCTTCGACAGCTCGCTGATGATGTCCTCGGTGATCCCGTCGCGCAGGTACTCGTCCTCCTTGACGCCGCTCAGGTTCTCGAAGTAGAGCACGGCGATCGACTGCTCGGCCGTCCGGGCGGCGGCCCCGCTCCGCGACTCGGCCGTCTCGGCGGAGCGCCGGTGCCCGGATTCCAGGTCCCGCTTGAGCCGCGAGAGGTCGGTTTTCAGGTCGGTGGCGCTCTGGTAACGCAGATTGCGGTCCTTCTCGAGCGCCTTGTCGAGGATGCGGTCGAACTCCGGCGGCAGGGCGACGTTCAGCCGGGTCGCGGGGGCCGGGTCGCGGTTGAGGATCGCCTCGTAGACCACGGCCGAGGTCTCGCCCTCGAACGGCAGCGCCCCGGTCGCCATCTGGTAGAGCACCGTCCCGAGCGAGAACAGGTCGGTGCGCGCGTCGGTGGGCACTCCGCGCGCCTGCTCGGGCGACATGTAGGCCACCGTCCCGACCGCGGTGCCCGGCACCGTGAGGTCGTCGCGCGCCGCCATCGTCTCGACCTGGGAGGCGGCGGGGGCCCCGGCCGCGGAGCGCCGCGTCGCCTCGATCTTCGCCAGCCCGAAGTCGAGGATCTTGGCCTGCCGGCGCTCGTTGACGAAGATGTTCGCCGGCTTGATGTCGCGGTGGACGATCCCCCGGCCGTGCGCGGACTCCAGCGCGTCGGCGATCTGGATCCCCAGCTCGAGCATCGCCGCGGTCTCCATCGGCTGGCGGGCGATGAGCTGGGCCAGCGTGCGGCCCTCGAGCAGCTCCATGACGATGAAGTGCTGCCGCTCGTGCTGCTCGATGGCGTAGACCGTGCAGATGTTGGGGTGGTGGAGCGCGGAGGCGGCACGCGCCTCGCGCTGGAAGCGCTCCAGCGACTGCGGGTCGTGCTCCAGGTCCTGGGGCAGGAACTTGAGCGCCACGCGGCGCCCGAGCCGCGAGTCCTCGGCCTCGTAAACCACGCCCATCCCGCCGCTTCCGAGCCGGCGCGTGATCGTGTAGTGGGCGATGGTCTTGCCGGGGAGGTCG
>CAZKQE010000436.1:0-2214 GCA_964554725.1 uncultured bacterium | reverse complement strand
AGGCCGGGCCCGAGCGCCGTCATGAGCATCCGTCGCGCGGTGGCGTGCTGGACCGCGCGCCGCACCTCGCGCAGCCGCGGGGACTCGGGCGCGGGGGCGGCGAACACGCGGCGGCGCAGCGAGTCGAGCACCTCGGGCACGCCCGGCATGCGCGGGTCGCGGCGGTGGAAGTCGGCGAGCCGCGCGAGCCGTGCCGGCGGCAGCAGCGCCGCGACCGCGAGGTCGGCGGCGGTGGCGGCGGCCCCCAGCGCGTCGAACGCGGGCGCGGTCGCGCCGCCGAGGAACTCCCGGTGCGGCGGCTCGCTCACGCTCGGCGGCACCAGCAGCCCGAGCAGCGGCTCGGGCAGGTCGAGCGCCGCCGGGTCGAGCGCGGCCAGCACGGCGGCGAGGGCGGCACGCTGGCGCCCGGCGGGCACCGGCCGCGCGGGCGGCTCGCCGTCGCCGCGCACGGTGTAGGCGTAGTCGAGGCCGCCGAGCGACTTGGCCGCCGCCTCGAGCTGGTAGCGGTGGTGGAAGTAGAGCGGCGCGAGCACCGCGGCCAGCGTCCCCATCGGCGTGCCGGGAGCGAGGTTCCCCTCGCCGAAGCGGTCGAGTGCGAGGCGGCGCACGCGCAGCTCGTGGGCGAGCCGGGCGACCGGGTCGTCGCCGTTGTCCCACATCGCGGCGAGCGGGTGCGCGGCGCCGGCGGCGCGCGTGTCCTCGTCCGTGAGGTAGAGGAACCCGCGCGCGCGGCCGGCGGCGAGGATCGCCTCGAGGGCGGCGCGCTCGTCGGCGCCGGGCGCGAACTCGGAGTAGGCGTAGCGCACCGCCTGCACGTCCCACGCGCCGACCCCCACGCCGTAGGCGCCGGCGAAGTCGAGCGTGCCGTCGGGCCGCACGGCGATGCGCGGCGCCGGGTAGTCCATCACCGAGGCGCGGTCGGCGTAGGTGCTGGCGGCGAAGTTGTGGCTGAACCCGAGCGTGTGCCCGACCTCGTGGGCGGAGAGCTGGCGGATGCGGGCCAGGCTCAACTGCACCGGGTCGTCGGGGGCGCCGCTGCCGGTCTTCGCCACGCCGGCCAGGCCCTCGAAGATCATGCGGTCCTGGCGCACGCGCAGCGAGCCCAGGTTCACGTGCCCCTTGATCATCTCGCCGGTGCGCGGGTCCACCACCCCGCCGCCGTACGACCAGCCGCGGGTGGCGCGGTGGACCCACTCGATCACGTGGTAGCGCACGTCGAGCGGGTGGGCGTCGGGCGGCAGCAGCCGCACCTGGAACGCGTCGATGAAGCCGGCCGAGTCGAACGCCGCCGCCCACCACGCCGCGCCCTCGATCAGCGCCGCGCGGATGGGCTCGGGCACGCCGGGGTCCACGTGGTAGACGATCGGCCGCTTCACGCGCGAGCGCGCGGCGGTCGGGTCGGTCTTCTCGAGCCGGTGGCGCACCAGCCGGCGCACGTCGAGCTCGGCGGCGATCGGCCGCGCGTAGTCGGCGAACAGCACCTCGAACGAGCCCGAACGCGGGTCCCAGGCGCGCGGCCGGTAGCCGTCGTCGGGCAGCCGCACCAGCGAGTGGTGCTGGATCAGCGTCACCGCCTGGGGCGTCGGCGCGGTCGCCCGCACCTCGCGGCCGGGCTCGTCGCCGGCGAAGGTGAGCAGCGCGTCGAACTCGAGGTTGTCGGGGAAGGCGAGGCACTGGTCGGGGTCGAGCACGCTCCGGTCGCGGTCGAGCGCGAACGCCCCCTGCCCCGCCGCCCGGAGCGCGGCGGCGGTGCGGTGCGCGTCGCGCACCAGGAACGGGGTGAGGTCCACGAGCAGGCGGCCGTCCGCCGCCTCGGCGAGCACCTCCCCGGCCCACAGCACCGAGGAGGCGAACGATTCGCGCACCGCGCGCGCCTCGGCGCTGTCGGGCGAGAGCGCGCGGTAGCGCAGGTTGCGCTCCTCGACCAGCACCCGGGCGCCGACGCGGCGGAACTCGACCACGCGCGTGTCGCCGAGCTGGCCGCGGTCGAGCCCGACCGGATTGGAGCCGAGCCCGGTGCGGATCCCCTCGACATAGAGGTACTCGCCGCACACCTGGCGCGGCCCGACGGGCCGCGGCAGCTCGAGGTAGAGCTTTGCGGCGCGGCGGTCGAGCCAGGTGACGAGCAGCCCGTCGCGGCGCTCGGCGCCGCGCACCCGCGCGGCGAAGCTGTCGGCGGCCGCGACCGCGGCGGGCCGCGCGGCGGCCGCGGCG
>CAZKQE010000435.1:0-2216 GCA_964554725.1 uncultured bacterium | reverse complement strand
CGAGCTGCTGGCCTGGGACGACGATCCGGCGCGCGGTGAGCGCGCATGGCGCGCCGCCGCCCCGCTCACCGAGCGGGCGCCGGTGGTCCCGGGCGCCGGCGACCGGGTGCTCATCGCCGCGCGCGGCGGCGGCCCGCCGCTGTGGCTCGCGCGGCGCGTGGGCCGCGGCCAGGCGCTGCTCGAGAACGGCGTCGGGTTCTGGCGCTGGTCGCTCGCGAGCCACGACGATCTCACCGCCGAGCGCGGGCGGCGGCTGTGGCGCCGGGTGGTCCGCTGGCTCGCCGAGCCGGTGCAGGGGGAGCCGCTGCGCGTGAAGCCCGAGCGCTGGCTGACCGCGCGCGGGGAGGAGGTGCGGTTGTTCGCCAGCCTGCAGGACGAGGGGTTCCGGCCGCTCGCCGGGGCCACCGTGCGCGGCGAGGCGCAGGACCAGGCGGGACGCTCCGTCCCGCTCGAGTTCGTCGCCCGCACGCCGGGCTCCTACGTCGCCACGCTCGCGGATCCCCGCCCCGGGCGCTACCGCGTCGCGGCGCGTGCGACCCGGGGCGGGGTCGAGCTGGGACGCGCGGGCAGCGAGTTCGCGGTGGACCCCTGGAGCCTCGAGGAGGCGCGGGCCGAACCCGACACCGCCACGCTCGCCGCGATCGCCGCCGCCTCGGGCGGCGAGACCACGCCGGCCGTCGCGGCCGAGGCGTGGGCGCGCGCGTTGCCGGCGCGAGCGATCGCCCGCCCCCGCCGCGAGACCCATCGCATGTGGGAGTCCCCCTGGGTGTTCGCGCTCATCGTCGGCTGCCTGAGCGTCGAGTGGGCGTGGCGCCGCCGCCGCGGCCTGCCGTGAGGTCGGTCCCCGTCCGTTAGCGTCCCCCGCGCCCTCCGCCCCCGCGGGAGAGCGTCATGCTCCACGCGGTGTTCGTGCCGCCGCTGGTCGCGCTCGCGACCTGCGCCCCGCCCTCGCGCCCCCTGATCGGCGAGATCCTCTACGACGCGCTCGGGGACGACACCGGGCTCGAGTTCGTCGAGCTCCACAACCCGACGGCGACGCCGCATCCGCTCGCCGGACTCCGTCTCGAGGCGGGGGACGGCGCCGGACCCGGGCGCTGGACCGTGCGCTGGACCGGCGCCCCGGGCGACACGATCGCCGCCGGCGGGCGCTTCGTCGTCGGCGGCGCCCGCCTCACGCCGGCGCCCGACGCGGTGGTCCAGCTCGAGCTGCAGAACGGTCCCGACGCGGTGCGCCTGGTGTGGCCGGACGGCGCGGTCGAGGTGGTGGGCTACGGGGCCGTGGCGTGGCCCGAGTACGCGTGCGGCGCGCCGGCGGCCGACGTGCCGTCGGGGTTGTCGCTCGCGCGCACGCCCGACGACGCCGACCGCGGCGCCAACGCGCTCGACTTCGCGGCCGCATCGCCGTCGCCGGGCGCCGCGAACCGTCCCGCCCGCGACGCGGCGCTGGTGGGCGGCGCGCTGGCGCTCGAGCCCGAACAGCCGGACCCCGGCGCGCCCGCGACGCTGAGCGCCCTGGTCGCGAACCGGGGCGGCGAGCCGATCGCCGACGGCGAGCTGACGGTCGCGGTCGGCACGGGCGGTGCCGGCGGCGGACCCCCGCTCGCGGAGGCGCCGATCGCGCGGACCCTGGCCCCTGGCGACACCGCGCGGGTGGCGGTGGCGCTGCCGGGGCTCGCCGCCGGCAAGCGCTGGCTGCGGGCGGCAGCGCGTCTCGCGGGCGACGCCGCGCCGGCGAACGACGCCGACTCGCTCGCGGTCCGCATCGGGCCGGGGCCGCTCGAGCTGACCGAGATCCAGTTCCACCCGGCCGGGGGCGAGGGCGAGTGGGTGGAGGCGCGCAACCGCGGCGACGCGCCGCTCGACCCCGCCGGGTTCACCGTCAGCGACCGGCGCGGAGCGCCGGGGCCGGCGAGCGGCGGTAGCGGCGCGCTGGCGCCCGAGAGCCTGATCGTGTTCGCGCAGGACCGGGCGGCGCTGCTCGCGCGCTTCCCCGCGCTCGACCCCGCGCGGGTGTGGGAGGCGAGACCGTGGGGCGCGCTCAACAACGCGGACGACTCGACCGGCGTCGCCGACGTGGTCGTGCTGCGCGAGATCGACGGCACGCCGTGCCAGCGGGTGCCCTACTCGGCCGCCGGCGTCCCGGCGGGCGTGCCGCTCGAGCGCCGGGCCGACGGCTCGTGGGGCGCCGCCGCCGGGCCGCCCGGCGGTCCGCTCGC
>CAZKQE010000434.1:0-2217 GCA_964554725.1 uncultured bacterium | reverse complement strand
CGGTGGCGGCGCCGATCAGCGACCCGGTCTTGGCCCGGATCAGCTCCTCGTACTGCTCCTCGGTGACGTCGAGGTCGTGCGCGTACTGGAACTCGAGCGCCTCCCCGCACGACATCTCGGTGACCACCCGCGCCAGGATCCCCATCGGGGTGTCGAGCTTGTGGGTGACCAGGGTGGCCATCGCCTGGGCGTAGAGGTAGTCGCCCATGATGATCGCCATCTCGTCCGTCCACAGGCCGTTCACCGTCGGCAGCCCGCGCCGCAGCCCGCTCTTGTCCACCGAGTCGTCGTGGATGAGGGCCGCCGCGTGGACCATCTCGACCACGGTCGCGCACAGGACCGCCTCGCGGCCCGGCGTGCCCCGCAGCCGCGCGGTGAGCAGCAGCAGGGTGGGGCGGAACTTCTTGCCCCGGGTGGACAGCACGTGGCCGCCCACCTGGTTCAGGATCGGGATCGGGGTACGGAACAGTTCCCGGAGATGGGCTTGCACCCGCTCCAGCTCGCGCCGCACCGGCTTCTGGACCGCGGACATCAGCATGACGGGCTCACGCAGGGGCGAGGAGGAGGGCCCCTACTCCTTTGCGGGCCGCAGAATACGGGCGTGCGAAGCGGGGTGTCAAGCGCGCGGGCGCGCCGCCGCGCCCCGTTCGCGCAGCCGCGCGAGCAGGTGGTCGCGCCGGTTGCGTCCCGGGTCGTCGAGCACCTCCTCGAGCAGTCCCTCGAGCGCCTCGCGCACCGCGGGACCGGGCGGGATCGCCAGCTCGCGCATCACGTCGTTCCCGTCCACCGCCAGGTCGGTGACGTGGAGTGCCCCCGACTCGAGCAGCAGGCGCTCGATCCGGCGGCGCATCTGCTCGAGGTAGACCGGGAACCCCTGCCGCAGACCGTTCCCGAGCATGTCGGCGATGCGCAGGTCGAACAGGTCGGCGACGTGCTCGGGACCGACCCGGCGCAGCCAGCGGCGCAGCGCCGCGTCGCTCCAGCCCGGCCGGTAGTCGAACATGTGCTCGCGCACCAGGTGGACGATGCGCGCCCGGCGCCCGAGCGGGAACCGCAGCCGCTCGAGCAGCCGGTCGGCGATCTCCGCGCCCACGAACTGGTGGTTGTAGAACGTCCCCTCGCCGTCGCGCTCGACCCGGGTGTCGGGCTTGCCGAGGTCGTGGAGCAGCGCCGCCCAGCGTACGTCCGGCTTGCCGGCGACCGCCGCGTCGCAGGTGTAGAGGCTGTGGAAGTAGACGTCGTAGGCGTGGAAGCGGTTCTGCGGCACGCCGCGGCAGCGCGCGAGCTCGGGCAGCCACAGCGCCAGCAGACCCGCCTCGCGCAGCACCTCGAGGCCGCGCGAGGGCCGGGGCGCCGTCAGCATGCGCTCGAACTCGTCGCGCACGCGCTCGGCCGCCACCCCCGCCCCCGCGTACCCGCTCGCCGGCGCGGCGAGGGCGGCGAGCGCCTGGCGCAGCGTCTCGTGCGGCTCCATCTCGAGCGTGGCGGCGAAGCGCGCCGCCCGCAGCGGACGCAGCGCGTCCTCGCGGAACCGGAGGAGCGGGTCGCCCACCGCGCGCAGCACGCGGCGCTCGAGGTCGAGCGCGCCGCCGTGCGGGTCGAGCAGCTCCCCCGCCACGGGGTCCCAGGCCATCGCGTTCACCGTGAGGTCACGCCGGCCCAGGTCCGCCTCGGGGTCGTCGGTGAAGTCGACGCGGTCCGGACGGCGCGCGTCACCGTAGGGCCCCTCGCGCCGGAAGGTCGTGCACTCGACCACGTGCCCGTCCAGGACCACGGTCACGGTGCCGTGCGGGAGGCCGGTGGGCGCGGCGTCGGCGAAGCGGCCCAGGACCTGGTCGGGGGTGAGGTCGGTGGCGACGTCCGTGGCGGCCGGGTCGGCCCGGCCCAGCAGCACGTCGCGCACGCTGCCCCCGACGAGGTAGGCTCGGTGTCCGCCTTCGCGCAGCCGCGCGAGGACGGCCGACACCGGGGCCGGGCACGGCCAGGCGAGCAGCCGCGCGCGCGCGCGCACGGCGGCCGCCTGCGACGCGCCCAGCCGCCAGTCCTGCCACCAGCGACCCAGGATCGAGGTCATGGGATGACTCCGCGAGGAGCGCGCCATCGGCAGCGGCGCGAGTAGGCATCGTGGCATCTTTGTCATGGCCCGTTCCCATCATCAGCAGATGCTTCAGGCGCATGGCGGCCATTTCGGCGTCGTCGTCGGCGTAGCCGAAGTAG
>CAZKQE010000433.1:0-2224 GCA_964554725.1 uncultured bacterium | reverse complement strand
ACCCCCCAAACCCCTCCGACCCCGACGCCTTCCCGCGCCGCTCCCCCCCCCCGCCCGCGCCGGCGGCCCGCCCGCCCGCGGACCGGGAGGCCGCGCGGCCGGTTCCGGCGCCGGCGCGGGAGCCGGAGCCCGGGGCGGCGACCCGGCCGGACGGCGCGCCGGTGCCCTGGAAGGGGGCGGCGAGCAGCGTGCCGAAGCTCCGTCAGCAGCCGGTCTCCTACCCGCCGGCCTCGCCGGCGGAGGCGTTCCCCGGGTTCGCGCAGGACGCGGCCCCCGTGCGCGGCGGCGCGGCGTTCGGGGACCCCCTCGAGCGCGCGGGCGACGACGATCCCATCACGGGCGCGGTGCCGCGCCCGCGCCCGCTCGCGGTCGAGCCGCCGTTCTGGGTGCTGTGGCTCGAGCAGGCCCGGGCGCTGCCGCTGCCGCTGCTGCTCGGCGTGGCCGCGGCGCTGCTGGGCGGTCTGCTACTGGTCTCGCGGCTGCGGCCCGACCGCGAGGCGAGCGTGTCGCTGGCCGTGCTGCGCCAGAACCCCGAGGCCTACGACGGGCGCGTGGTCTCGGTGCGCGGCCGGGCGGGCGAGGCGTTCTCGGTCGGCGACCGCTACGTGTTCGACCTCCGCCAGGGCCGTGACACCATCGTCGTCTACTCGCCCGCTCGCCGCCCCGCGCTCCACGAGGACGTGCGGGCGACCGGCACCGTCAGCGTCGGCTATCTGGACGGCGTGCCGCGGATCGCGCTGCTCGAGGAGACGCCCGCCCGCTGATCCGGCCGTCCCCGCGCCGCGCCCTCTGGCGGCGCCCCGTCGGCACTGCCAGACCGACCGTGCCATTTGGGCAATCGTATCTGCGGAACGCGCCGGCGAGAACATCGTAAAACATTGTGCCACTGCGAATTGTCATGACACAGTTGCGCGGATGCCCGCGATGCCTTAGCTTCTCCGCCGCGCTGCGCGCAGGGAGGCTTTGGATCCGCCCGGGTCCCGCCCCGCCCCGCGCCGGCATCGAGCCCATCCCAACGAACCGCCCCGCCCGGGGCGCATGCACGAGGAGGACGCAGATGAACGTCAAGCCGCTCGCGGACCGCATCCTGGTCCGCCGCATCGAGGAGCAGGAGACCCGCAAGGGCGGGATCATCATCCCGGACACCGCCAAGGAGAAGCCGCAGGAGGGCGAGATCGTCGCCGTCGGTCCCGGCCGTCTCAACGAGGAAGGGAAGCGGATCGCCATGGAGGTCAAGAAGGGTGATCGCGTGCTGATCGGCAAGTACAGCGGCACCGACGTCAAGATCGACGGCACCGAGTACGTGATCCTGCGCGAGGACGACGTCCTCGGCATCCTCGCCGACGCCAAGAAGTAATCGACGACCCGCTTCCGCCGGCCCCGGTGGCCGCGGAGCTCCGATACGACAGGTCAGGAGGCATCATGGCAGCCAAGCAGTTGCTGTTCAGCGAACAGGCGCGGCAGAGGATCCTCGAGGGGGTCGAGATCCTCGCCAAGGCCGTCAAGGTCACGCTCGGGCCGCGCGGCCGCAACGTCGTGCTCGACAAGAAGTGGGGCTCGCCCACGGTCACCAAGGACGGCGTCACCGTCGCCAAGGAGATCGAGCTCGAGGAGCCGTACCACAACATGGGCGCGCAGATGGTGCGCGAGGTGGCGTCGAAGACCTCGGACGTCGCCGGCGACGGCACCACGACCGCGACCGTGCTCGCCGAGTCCATCTTCCGCGAGGGCCTGAAGAACGTCACCGCCGGCTCCTCGCCGATGGCGATCAAGCGCGGCATCGACAAGGCGGTCGAGACCGTGGTCGGCGAGCTGAAGAAGCTCAGCCGCGACGTCAAGGAGAACAAGGAGATCGAGCAGGTCGCGACGATCTCGGCGAACGGCGACAACTCGATCGGCAAGATCATCGCCCAGTGCATGGACAAGGTCGGCAAGGACGGCACGATCACGGTCGAGGAAGCGCGCTCGATCGAGACCACCTTCGACGTGGTCGAGGGCATGGAGTTCGACAAGGGCTACGTCTCGCCCTACTTCGTGACCGAGAAGGAGGACATGAAGGCGATCCTCGAGGAGGCCTTCATCCTGCTGTACGAGAAGAAGCTCTCGAACATGAAGGACCTGCTGCCGATCCTCGAGAAGATCGCGCAGCGCGGCAAGCCGCTGCTCATCATCGCCGAAGAGGTCGAGGGCGAGGCGCTCGCGACCCTGGTCGTGAACAAGCTGC
>CAZKQE010000432.1:0-2243 GCA_964554725.1 uncultured bacterium | reverse complement strand
CCGGCCGGCGCCGGCTCCGTGCCGTGCGGCTTGGATGCGGACGGCGGTGCTCCGGCCGACGCCGGGTGCTCGTTCACGGTCCGGGGGGCACCCTCTCCCCGCTCGGGCCGCTCGATCGCACCCACGCGACTCGCGGCCTGTCGCGTGGAGAGGGTGCCCCCCGGACCTGGCGACGGAGTGACGGAACGGTCGGGGGTGGCGCCGCGATCGGACTTCGATGCCCTCGGTCGGGCGGGATCGGTCCGGCGGGCTTCGCCGGCCCGGGGCGGCTTCATGACGATCCGATCTTCCGCTGGATGACCGACCGCAGGTGGTCGCGGATCTCCTCGAGCGGGATGCGGTCGATGACCGGGGCGAAGAAGCCCTCGACGATGAGCCGCTGGGCCTCGTTGCGCGGCAGGCCGCGGGCCATCAGGTAGTACATCTGCTCGGCATCCACGTTGCCGATGGTCGCCCCGTGCGTGCAGCGGACGTCGTTGGCGAGGATCTCGAGGCCGGGGATGCTGTCGGCGCGCGCGGTGTCGGAGAGCACCAGGTTCCGGTTCGCCTGGTACGCGTCGGTGCGCTGGGCGCCCTCGGCGACCTGGATGAGGCCCTGGTAGACGCTGCGCGCACGGTCCTTGAGGCAGCCCTTGATCAGCAGGTCGCTGGTGCAGTGGTCCGACAGGTGCCGCTGCAGGGTGTGGAAGTGGAACTGCTGGCGGCCGTCCCCGAACATGAAGCCGTGGACGAACGCCTGACCGCCCGGGCCGGTGAGGTCGAAGTAGGAGTTCGTCTTCACCATCCGGCCGCCGAGCACGGTCTGGATCCACTGCAACTCGGCCCCGCGGCCGACCCGAGCGCGCTGGTTCGAGTAGTGGTAGACGTGATCGCCCCACTCCTGCAACGTGCCGAAGACCAGCTTCGCGTCGTCCCCGAGGTACACCTCGGTGCCGCCGAGATGGAACGCGATGCCGTCGGCGGCGTCGGACAGCTCCTCCTCGACGATCGTCGCGCGCGCGTTGCGGCCCAGCACGATCACGTTGCGCGGCGCGGCGAGCTGGCCGGCGCCGTCGAGCCACTGGAACAGGCGGATCGGCACCGCCGCCTCGACGCCGTCGGGAACGTGGACGAACGCGCCGCCGGAGCGGAGCGCCGCGCCCAGTGCCGCGTAGCCGTCGTAGTCGGGCTCGATCATCGCGCCCAGCCGTTCGCGGAGCAGCTCCGGATGACGGGCGAGCGCGTGCTCGAGCGAGCACACGATGACGCCCTGCCGCGCCAGCTCGGGTGCGTTCTGCTCGATGACCACGGCGTTGTTGCGCTGGACGATCAGCCCGATCCGCCCCGCCTCCCCGCCGATGCGCTCGAGCAGCGCGGTGGGCAGGTCGTCGAGGTTGCGGGTGGGCGGACCCGTGCGCAGCGGGTCGAGCGTGCCGAACGCCTGCTCGAGCGTGCGGAAGTCCATCCGCCGCCACAGCTCGTGCTCGCGGCTCGGGAACCCGAGCGCGCGGGCGTTGCCGGCGGCGGCGCGGCGCTGGGCGATCGCCCAGGCCGGCTCGTCGCGGCGCACCGCCCGTTCGAGGACGGCGTTCTCCCAGGTGTCGAAGGCGGGCACCGCGGTGACGGGCGTCATCCGACCGAGCCCTCCATCTGCAGCTGGATGAGGCGGTTCATCTCGACCGCGTACTCCATCGGCAGCTCCTTGACGATCGGCTCGATGAAGCCGGAGACGATCATCGCCGCCGCCTCTTCCTTGTCGATCCCGCGGCTCTGCAGGTAGAAGAGCTGCTCGTCGCCGATCTTGGAGACCGTGGCCTCGTGGCCGATCGTCACCCGGTCCTCCTCGATCTCCATGTAGGGATAGGTGTCGGAACGGGACCGCTCGTCGAGGATCAGCGCGTCGCAGTTCACCGTGCTGCGCGAGTCCACGGCGCCCTTCTGCACCTTGACCAGCCCGCGATAGCCCGCCCGCCCGCCGTCCTTGCTGATGGACTTCGAGATGATCTTGCTCGAGGTGTTCGGCGCGCAGTGGATCACCTTGCCGCCGGCGTCCTGGTGCTGGCCCTTGCCGGCGAAGGCGATCGAGAGGATCTCGCCGTGGGCGCCCGGCTCCATCATGTACACGCTCGGGTACTTCTGGGTGATCTTCGAGCCCAGGTTCCCGTCCACCCACTCCATCGTCGCGTCGCGGTAGGCGACCGCGCGCTTGGTGACCAGGTTGTAGACGTTGTTCGACCAGTTCTGGATCGTCGTGTAGCGGCAGC
>CAZKQE010000431.1:0-2247 GCA_964554725.1 uncultured bacterium | reverse complement strand
CGGCCGTCCTGCGCGGCGTGAAGTCCGAGGTCCGCGAGCTGGCGGCCCAGTTCCCCCTCTACGGCCTGCCGGCCTCGAAGGTGGGCGCCGGAGCCTAGGAGCCGGCGACGCGGCGCTCCTGCATGACCGCAGACAGGACCTGCGCGAGCTGGGCCAGCGTCACGGGCTTGTGCACCACCTGCCGGATCCCGGCGGCCGCCACGGTCTCCTCGGGCATGGCCTCCATGTACCCCGTCTGCAGCACGATCGGCAGGTCCGGCCGGACCGCCCGGATCCGCGCCGCCAGTTCCAGCCCGTTCAGAACCGGCATCAGGTAATCTGTCAGGACCAGGTCGAAGGCCTCCGGCCGCTCCAGGAACCGCGCCAGGGCGGCCCTGGAGTCGGTGACGACCGTGACCCGGTACCCGATGGCCGTCACCCGGCGCGCGCCGACCTCGGCCAGCATCACGTTGTCCTCGACCAGCAGGATGTGCTCCCCGTTCCCGTGCGGTTCATGGTCGACCCGCTTGGGGATGTCCTCGACCTCCGCCTCGATCCCGGGGAAGAAACAGCGGATGACCGTCCCCGCGCCGACCGCGCTCTCGATCTCCACCGTCCCCTGGTGGTTCTTCACGATCGAATGGACGATGGACATGCCGAGGCCGGTGCCCTCGCCGGGCGGCTTGGTGGTGAAGAACGGCTCGAACACCCGCTCGCGGGTCGCCACGTCCATGCCGATGCCGGTGTCCCGCACCGTCAGCATCACGTAGGGACCCTCGCGCAGGTCGGGCCGCGCGCGCGCCACGCTGTCGCGCACGTAGAACGGCTCCAGCGACACGTCCAGCACGCCGCCCCGGGGCATCGCCTGGGCCCCGTTGGTACAGAGGTTCATCAGCAGCTGCTCCATGGCGCTGGCGTCGGCCAGGACGCGCGGCACGCCGGGCGCGGTGGCGGTGCGGATCTCGACCGAGGCGGGCAGCGAGCCGCGCAGCAGCCGGGTCGCCCGGTCGACCGCGGATTCGAGCGCCATGGGGCGCAAGGTCGGTTCCTGGCGGCGGCTGAAGGCCAGGATCTGCTCGACGATCGCCTTGCCGCGGCTGGCCGCGGCGAGGAGCTCGCGCACGTCGGCCGCGGCGCGCTCGGGCGACGGCGCCACGCCGATCAGCTCCGCGTAGCCCATGATGGTGGCCAGGATGTTGTTGAAATCGTGGGCGATGCCGCCCGCCAGCGTGCCGAGGGCCTCCATCTTCTGCGCCTGGCGCAGGTCGGCCTCGAGGCGCTCGCGCAGTGCCTCCGCCTCCTTGCGGGCGCTGATGTCCACGATGGAACTCAGCACCAGCAGGCTGGTCTCGGTCCGGATCGGGTTGAGGCCGATCTCGACCGGCACCTCCGTGCCGTCCTTGCGCAGACCGTACAGCTCGCGGCCGGCGCCCATGGCGCGCGCCTGGGGCTTGTCGAAGAAGTCGCTGCGGAACATCGGATGCCGGGAGCGGAACCGCTCGGGGACCAGCATCTCGATGGACTGGCCCAGCAGCTCCTCCCGCGCATAGCCGAACAGCCGCTCGACCTCGCGGTTGACCAGCAGGATGCGGCCGGACTCGTCCACCATGACCATGCCGTTCGGGGACGACTCCACCGCGATGCGGAACCGCTCCTCGGCGCTCTTGCGGGCCCGGATGTCCACGATGGCCGCCAGGACGAACATGCCCTCGGGCGTGGGCACCGGCGTGAGGCCGATCTCCACCGGCACCTCGACGCCGTCCTTGCGCACCCCGTACAGGTCGCGGCCGGCTCCCATGGCGCGGACCCTGGGATCGGCCATGAAGCTCTCGCGATACGCCGGGTGCCGCTCGCGCAGGCGGTGCGGCACCAGCATGTGCACCGGCTTGCCGAGCAGTTCTTCGCGCGGGTACCCGAACATCACCTCGACCTGCCGGTTCACCAGCACGATGTTGCCCAGCTGGTCGGTCATCAGCAGGCCGCTGGGCGCCGATTCGACGGCCGCCCGGAGACGATGCTCGTAGAGATTGTCGGCCGGAGCGGAATGAGCCACGCGCGTTGCCCCAGGACACGGAAAGTGGTCCGCCGGGCCGGTCCCGGCGGCTTCGGGCAACATGACAGCCCATATCCGATGCCGCAAGTCGGCTATTCCTCACATCCGTCCCGGCGTCCGGCGGCGGGCCGGGCCGGCCGGCGCCGGCTTGACCCGGCGCCGCCGGACCCCGTAGCTTCGGCGCCGTGAGCCAACTGGGTTTCGCCGACGACGTC
>CAZKQE010000430.1:0-2271 GCA_964554725.1 uncultured bacterium | reverse complement strand
ACGACCGGACCGCTACGTCTTCTTCGCCGCCTTCTTCGCGGTCTTGCGCGCCGCCTTCTTCTCGACCTTGCGGGCCGAGACCTTGCGCGCGGTCGTGCGCTTCGCCGCCGGCTTCGCCATCACCTTCGGCTTCGCCGGCTTCGCGGGCTTGGGCGCGGCCGCGACCGCTGTGGCCCCCTCGACCGCCGCCGGCTTCGCGACCGGCACCGGGCGCAGGGAGATGCCGAGCGAGCGCAGCAGCGAGGCCACCTGCTCGGACGGCTGCGCGCCCTTCGAGATCCACGACTCGACGCGCGCCTTGTGCACGACCAGCTCGTAGGGCTGGGTCAGCGGATTGTAGTGACCGAGGATCTCGAGGAAGCGCCCGTCGCGCTGACGCCGCGAGTCCGCCGCCACCATCCGGTAAAAGGGCCGCTTCTTGGCGCCGGCCCGCATCAGGCGAATGACCACCGACATGAGTCTCTCCCCTCCAGGAACTGGCCCCGTCCGCCCCGCGATCGGGTCCGGACGTCCTCGTGCTACCGCATGCGCCCGCGCAGACCCTGCAGCCCCCGCGGACCGTGGCGCAGCCGTTTCATCAGCGTGCGCGCCTGATCGAAATCCCTGAGCAGCCGGTTCACCTCGGGCACCGAGGTGCCGCTCCCGGCCGCGATGCGCCGCCGCCGGCTCCCGTCGATCACCCGGGGCGAGCGCCGTTCCTTGACCGTCATGCTCTGCATGATCGCTTCGTAGCGCCGCAGGCGGTCCGGATCCATGCCGGCTTCCGACAGCGCCGCCTTCGGCATCCCGGGGATCATCTTCATCAGCTCTTCCACCGGGCCCATCTTCTTCATCTGCTGCAGCTGCTCGAGGAAGTCCTCGAGCGTGAAGTCCGCCTTGCGCGCCCGCTCGGCGAGCCGGGCCGCGTCCTTCTCGTCCACCGCGGCGCGCGCCCGCTCGACCAGCCCGACCACGTCGCCCATCCCGAGGATCCGTCCCGCCAGCCGGTCGGGGTGGAACGCCTCGAGCCCCTCCAGCGTCTCGCCCACGCCCAGGAACAGGATCGGCCGGCCCGTCACCTGCCGCAGCGAGAGCGCGGCCCCGCCGCGCGCGTCGCCGTCCATCTTCGTCAGCACCAGCCCGTCCACGCCCACCGCCTCGGCGAACGCCTGGCCGATGCGCACGGCCTCCTGGCCGGTCATCCCGTCCACCACCAGCAGCACCTGGTGCGCGCGGCTCGCGCGCTTCAGGTCCTGCAGCTCGCGCATCAGGTCGGCGTCCACGTGCAGCCGGCCCGCGGTGTCGAGCACCAGGAAGTCGAACCCGCGCCGCCGCCCCTCGGCGAGCGCCCCGGTCGCGATCTCCGCCGGCGGCGTGCCGTCGGGCGCCCGCCAGAATCCCGCGCCCGCCTGCGCCGCCACCCGCTCGAGCTGGTCGATCGCGGCCGGCCGGTACACGTCGGCGCTCGCCAGCAGCGTGCGCTTGTTCCGCTGCTTCAGCCACACCGCCAGCTTCCCGGCGAAGGTGGTCTTGCCCGAGCCCTGCAGGCCCGCCAGCAGGACCACCGTCGGCAGGTGCTGCGAGCCGGCGAGCGTGACCGGGGTCTTCCCGAGCAGGTTCTCCAGCTCGTCGCGGACGATTCCCACCACCTGCTGCCCGGGGGTGAGGCTGGCCAGCACGTCCTGGCCCACCGCCCGCGCCTCGACGCGGGCGACAAAGTCTCTGGCGACAGCGACTTGTACGTCGGCCTCGAGCAGCGCCCGACGCACCTCGCGAAGGCTCTCCCGCACGTTGTCGGGGGTCAACCGGGCCTGGCCCGTGAGCTTCTTGAACACCCCCTGCAATCGGTCGCTGAGCGCTTCGAACACGGGCCCTTTCCGTTCGCGAAGCGGGCACAGTAGCACAGCGTTGCGGGGCCGGGAAGGTCAGACTGGCGTTGTCGCCAGCCGGCCCGCGAACAGGCCCCGGGGCCCGTTCAGAATGGAACACTCGGGCGGCGGCGGCGTCCACGACCCGCCACGAGAGAGCGATTGACATGTGACCGATAGGTCACATATAGTTCCGGCGTGGAACTCGCCTTCCGAGCACTCGCCGATCCGTCGCGCCGCTCGCTGCTCGACCGCCTGTTCGAGCGCGACGGCCAGACGCTCGGCGAGCTGTGCGCGATGGCCGCGATGACCCGCTTCGGGGTGATGAAACACCTGCGGGTGCTGGAGGCCGCGGGCCTCGTCACCACGCGCCGGGTGGGGCGGGAGAAGTTCCACTACCTGAACCCGGTCCCGATCCGACTCA
>CAZKQE010000429.1:0-2272 GCA_964554725.1 uncultured bacterium | reverse complement strand
CGGCCCCCCGGGCGGCGCCTCGCCCGTGCGCGGGCGGCCGCGGCGGTCGCGGGCCTGCTGCTGATCGGCGCCGTCGCCGCGGCCCAGACGTCCGGCGGGTCCTCGAACCCGTTCGGCCTCCCGCCGCGCCAGAATCCCGCCGCCCCCCCGGGCCGGCCGACGCCACCGCCCGCGCCCACGAACGCGGCCCCGGCCTCGCCGGCGATCGCGCGGGTCGGCGGGCGGTTGATCACCCAGCAGGCGTTCGACCGTCTGGCCCAGCCCTACTACGCCACCCTCGCCGCGCAGCTCGGCGACGGCTTCACGGCCGAGATCCGGCGGATGGCCGCGTACAACGTCCTCGACGAGCTGGTCCGCCGCGAGGTGCTGGCACTCGAGGCCGAGCGGCTGGCGATCCCGGTCGGCCAGGCGGAGATCGACAGCCTGCTGCTCGAGGACCCGTTCTTCCTCACCGACGGCCGGCCCGACCGGACGAAGCTCGCCGCCTACAAGGCGACCCCCGGCACGAACTACCTCGAGACCCTGCCCAAGGTGCGCGAGCTGGTGGCGATCAACAAGATGGACGCCTCGCTGCGGCGGCGCTTCACCCCGCCGGCGCGCGAGGTGCGGGCCGAGTGGGGTCGCCGCAGCGACCAGGTGCGGTTCCGGATGCTCACGCTGATGACGCGCGACATGCCGCTCGAGCCGGAGTCCACGCCGGAGGAATGGGCGCGCACCTACGACGCGCATCCGGACGCGTTCATGCGCCGCACGCGCGTGCGCATGCGCTACCTGCGGCTGCCGCTGCCGGCCGAGGGCGACAGCGCGCGCCCCCAGGCCGAGGCCGAGGCGATGGCCCGCGGCCGCGCACTCGCCGACTCGCTGCGCCGGGGCGAGTCGCCCGACACGCTGGGCCGGCTCACCGACACCGGCCCGTTCGACCTGCCGGTGACGATCCTCCCGGGACTGGGACGGGTGCCGGGACTCGGTGACTCGCTCGCCCGCGCCGAGAGCGATTCGACCTACCGGGTGGTCGGACCCCACGCCGGCCGCAGCGCGGTGATCGTCGGCGTCATCGCCGAGCGGCGGCCGCGGCATCTGCCGCCGCTGCGCGAGGTGCTGGGCGAGGTGAGGCGCCAGGCCGACGCCGAGAAGCGCCGCCGCCTCACCGACGAGGAGCAGCGCGCGTTCTACGCGGAGAACCTCGGACGCTGGCGGGGACCGCGCCTGACGCTCACCCGCATCGTGCTGGATGCCGCACGTCTCGCGGTCCCGCCGCCGCCGCCGGCCGAGGTGGACCGCTGGTACGCGGCGCACGGACGCGCGCTGTTCGGGCTTCCGGACAGCTCGCGCGCATGGCTGCCCCCGCTCGACGACTCGCTGCGCGCCGCGGCGCGCGAGCGCATGAGGGACGACCGGCGCCCGGCGCTGGCCGCCGAGGCGATGGGGCGCATCCTCCCGGCGCTGCGGTCCGCGCGCGACGCACGCGCCCTCGCCCGCACCCACGGTGCGGTCGCCGAGACGCTGAGCCTCACCCGCCACGGCGACCCGGACTCGCTGTTCGAGGCCCCGTTCGCCGACTCGCTGCTCGCCGCCGCCGCCACGGCGCGGGGCACCGTGGGCGGACCCCGGGTCGTCGGCAGCCGCTGGGTCGCCTGGCGGGTGGACGCCTCCGACACCGCCTACGTCCCGCCCTACGAGGCGGTGCGCGCACGCTCCGACGCCGAGTTCGCGGAGCGGCGCCGGCAGCGCGAGGAGGACGAGGCGCGCGAGCGCTTCGCGACCCGGCGGGACGAGTATCCGACCGCGCTCCGGTACGGGCTCGACGTCATCGCGGTCCCGGTGCCGCCGGCCGATTCGATCGCGGTCGGCGAGGCCGAGCTGCGCCGCCGCTACCGGGCCGACCTCCGGAGCTATCGGCAGGAGGAGCAGGTCCGGGCGCGCCACATCCTGTTCATGACCCGCGACGGCGGGCCCGACGTCGACCGCGTCGCGAAGGCCCGCGCCGACTCGCTGCTGGCCGCGATCCGCCGCGACGGCGGGGACTTCGCCGAGCTGGCGCGGCGGTTCTCGCAGGAGCCGGGCGCCGAGACGCGCGGCGGCGACCTCGGCTGGTTCGGCCGCGGCGGCATGGTGAAGGAGTTCGAGACCGCCGCCTTCGCGCTCCAGCCGGGCGAGATCAGCCCGGTGGTGAAGACCGCGTTCGGCTACCACATCCTCCGGCTCGAGGAGCGGCGCGCCGCCGGCACCCGCCCGAACGAGGCGGTGCGCGAGGACATCCGCGCGCAGGTCG
>CAZKQE010000428.1:0-2285 GCA_964554725.1 uncultured bacterium | reverse complement strand
TCACCGGCCTGCTCGCATTCGGCGCCGGCTGTTCGGGCGGCGGGCGCGCCGACGCCCGCGGCGGGCGCGGCGGCGCGCAGGCGGTGCCGGTCGCCGCGGTCGAGACGCGGCCGCGCGACCTGGCGCGCGTGGTCACCGTGACCGGTCCGGTCGAGCCGCTCCGCACGGTCCCGGTGAACGCCCTCACCGCCGGCACCGTCCTTCGGGTGCTGGTCGAGGAAGGGGCGCGGGTCGCGGCCGGCGAGCTGATGGCGGAGCTGGACGCCCGCGAGGTGTCGGCGCAGGTGCAGCGCGTCGAGGCGCTGCTCGCCAACGCCGAGGCGGCGTTCCAGCGCGCCGAGCAGTTGCGCGCGCGCGACCTCAGCTCGGCCGCCGACCTCGACGCGGCCCGCTCGGCGGTCGAGACCGCCCGCGCCGACGCCCGCCTGTGGCGCACGCGCCTCGACTTCACGCGCATCGCGGCGCCGGTGGCGGGCGTCGTCACCGCCAAGCACGTCGAGCGCGGCGGCGCGGTGTCGGCGAACCAGCGCATGTTCGAGATCGCGGACGACTCGGTGCTCGTGGTGCGCGTGCGCGTCTCCGAGCTGGACGTGGTCCGCCTCGCCCCGGGCCGGCCGGTGGACATCCGTCTCGACGCCTATCCCGACCGGCCGATCGGCGGCCGCGTGCGGCGCATCTTCCCCAGCGCCGACGCGGCGAGCCGCCTGGTCCCGGTCGAGGTGCAGCTGGGGCGGCTGCCGCGCGGCGTCGCGGCGCTGCCCGGGTTCCTCGCCCGGGTCGAGTTCGGGCTCGAGGGCCGCCGCGGGGTGCTGGCGGTGCCGGCGGCCGCGGTCGGCGTCGCGGACGGCCAGCCGTTCGTGTACGTCGTCAGCGCCGACACCCTGAGCCGCCGCGTGGTCGAGACCGGCATGACCGCCTCGGGCTGGGTCGAGGTGACGCGCGGGCTCGCGCGCGGGGAGCGGGTGGTCAGCTCCGGGCACATGAACCTGCGGCCGGGGGCCGCGGTGCGCGTGAGCGAGGCGCGCCTCTAGCGATGGGCGCCGACCCGCGGGAACCCGGCGGGAAGCCGCGCGGCGGGCTCGCCAGCCTGTCGATCCGCCGCCCGATCGGGGTGCTCGCCGCCACCTCGGTGATCGTCGTCGTCGGCCTCTTCTACATGGGGCAGCTCCCGCTCGACCTGCTGCCCCAGATCGTCTACCCGCAGGTGCGCGCGCGCATCGACTACCGCGGCGTGGCGCCCGAGGTGATGGAGGAGCAGGTCACCAAGGTGCTCGAGACCAGCCTCGCCACCACCGAGGACGTGGTCGAGCTGGAGAGCGAGACCACCGAGGGCCACGCCGACGTCAACCTCCACTTCAGCTACGGCACCGACGTGGACTTCGCGCTGCAGGACGCCTCGAAGAACCTCGACCGCGCCCGCTCGCGGCTGCCGATCGACGCCGACCCGCCCTCGATCTTCAAGTTCGATCCCTCGCAGATCCCGGTGTTCGAGGTGGGGTTCAGCTCGCCGACCCGCGACCTGGTCGCGCTGCGCAACTGGGTCGAGCTGCGGCTCCAGCCGCAGCTCCTCACCGTGCAGGGCGTGGCCGCGGTGGACGTCTCGGGCGGACTGCTGCGCGAGATCCGCGTCACGCTCGACCAGGAGCGCCTGCGCTCCTACGGGCTCAACGTGAGCGAGATCCTCAACCGTGTGCGGGCCGAGAACCAGGACGTCGCGGTCGGGAACGTGACCTCGCCCAGCTTCGAGATCGTCGGCAAGACCGCCGGCAAGTACCGCTCCGTGGACGACATCCGCAACGTCCTCCTCACCGTGCCCGGCAGCCGCGAGCGCATCCCGCTCTCCGAGGTGGCGGAGGTCACGGACACCCACGAGGAGCAGCGGCTGTGGGCGCGGCTCGACGGCGTGCCGGCGGTGAAGATCTCGGTGCGCAAGCAGCCCGACGCGAACACGGTCGAGGTCGCGCGCGGCGTGGGCGACCGGCTGCGCCGGCTCGCGGACTCGCGCTTCATCCCCGACGACATCCGCTACCAGACGGTCGCCGACCAGTCGTTCTTCATCCGCAACGCGGTCCAGGGGGTGACGAGCGCGGCCCTGTTCGGCGCCCTGCTGGCGATGCTGGTCGTGCTGCTGTTCCTCGGCAGCCTGCGCAAGACCTTCATCATCGGCCTCTCGATCCCGCTCGCGGTGCTCGCGACCTTCATGATGATGGGGATGGGCAAGCTGACGATGAACATCATGAGCCTGGGCGGCCTGGCGCTCGGCGTCGGGCTGCTGATCGACAACT
>CAZKQE010000427.1:0-2289 GCA_964554725.1 uncultured bacterium | reverse complement strand
GAGCGGCCGCGCTCGATCAGGTCGCGGCGCAGCCGGCGGATGAAGCGCACGTCGGGGTCGGCGTCCACGAACAGCTTGATGTCCATCAGGGCGCGCAGCTCGGGATCGACGAAGATCAGGATGCCCTCGAGCACGACGACCAGGTGGTCGCCGATGTGGCGGCTCTCGCCCAGCCGCCGGTGCGCCGCGTAGTCGTAGATCGGCTGCTCGACCCCGCGTCCGTCGAGGAGGTCGCGGATGTGGCGCTTGAGCAGCTCGGTGTCGAAGGCGTCGGGATGGTCGAAGTTGCGCGCCTCGCGGTCGCGCAGCGGCACGTCCTCGAGGTCCTTGTAGTAGGAGTCCTGGTCGATGACGACCACGCGATCCGACCCCAGCTCGCGGAGGATGTTGCGCGCCACCAGGGTCTTGCCGGATCCCGATCCGCCGGCGATGCCGATGAGGATGCGCCGCGACATGTCGGCCGCACGGTAGCATCGCGTGCGCAGAGGGTCAACGCGCGCGCCCGCGTTCCGGGCGCGCGTCGCGCGCTCAGCGCCGGGCGGGGGTGAGCAGCAGACGGACGATGTTGTCGGGGGCCTGGAAGTGGTCGGTCCAGCGTTCGCCGCCGGAGCCGCGCGGGTCGAGGAAGCGCGCCCGGTAGCCGGCCCAGAACGCCTCGCTGCCCCACAGGGCCCGCACCGCGAGCGTGTTCGCCAGCGTGTGCAGCGTCCCGGTGTGCTGTCGCACCCGCGCGCGCAGTGAGGGCGTCATCGGGCCGCCGAGGATCCAGGCGTGGTTGACGCGCAGTTCCTCGATGATGTCGGGGTCCACGATCGAGATCGCCAGTCCCTCGACGCCGTCCTGCAGCGCCACGCCGAGCTGGTCGGCGTCGGTCTCGTCGGGGCGCACCGGCGGGAAGAACTGCACCAGCTGCGGGTCGGCGAAGATCGGGAAGCGGAAGCGGCCGGGCAGCGGCGGGGGGGCGGGACCCCAGCGCTGCTCGCAGAAGCGTCCGATCAGCAGCGCGTGGAGGTAGAAGCCGGGATGCCGTGGGTCGGTCAGGGGGGGCGCGAGCACCGCCGCGATCCCGAGCGGCTGGTCGATCCCGGCGCGGGGGATCGAGCGTCCGGCCGCGCGGAGCGCCGGCAGCGGCGGCTCCTTGATCGCGACGCCGGACGGGATGTCCGCGAACAGGCCGGCGACCAGGGTGGGCACGTCCACGTCCTGCAGGTTGCCGGCGATCGCCAGCACCGCGTTCGCCGGCACGTAGAGCTGCCGCAGCCGGTCGCCGGCCTCCTTCGCCGTGACCTTCTCGAGCGTGCGTCCGCTGGCGCGCCGCACGATCGCCTCGTCGTCGACGCCCGCGGCCAGGTCCCTCACCCGGTTCATCAGCGTGAGGTCCGCGGCGCCCAGGTAGCGGTCGCCGAGGTCGCGGGTCGCGACCCGGAGGCAGCGCCGCAGGACGGTGTCGTGGACCGCGACGCCCCGCATCCGCGTGGCGACCTGCCGGAGCAGCCCCGGGAACCGGTCGGGCGGCACCAGCTCGGAGATCAGCGAGAAGCGGGGCGTGACCTGCAGGTTCCAGCCGCGCGGGCGCAGGCTCGCCATCTCCTCGCGGGTGCGCTCCGGGATGTCGCCGGCCGGCGCCGTGAGCAGCACCTCGGCGAGCAGGTCCGCCATGCCGTCGCGGCCCGGCGGGTCGAGGTCGCGCCCGATGCGGTAGGCGACGATGACCGCGACCGCGTTCGCGTCGGGGACGTGGCGCACGGTGACGTCGAGACCGTTCGCGAGCGACCAGCGCGACACCCAGGTGCTGTCGGCCAGCGTGTCGGGACGGGCCTGTGCGGCCGCGCTGCCGGCGGCGCCGAGCAGGACGGACGCGGCGAACAGGCCGGCGGCGAGGCGGATGGCGTGTCGGATCACGGCGGGTCCTCGGGGGATGAGCGGGCCCCGGGGGCGGGGCGGACGCGAACGCGAGCGACGATTCTAGGGCTTTCCCCGCTCCCGCGCACCCACAAACCCCGCGCCGCGCGCTTGACCGGACCCTGACCTGTTCCTAGACTCCGCCGACCATGCGTGACGCGAGCGAGGCTGAGGTCCGCCGTCTGGTGCGCGAGGCGGTGGACCGCGCGCTCGGCCCGGCCACGGGCGGCGACGCCGCGCCCGCGCGGCCGCTGCCGGCCCCGCCGGTCGCCGCCGCCCCGCGCCGCGTCGCGAACGGCGCCGACCACGGCGGGTTCGAACTCAAGCGTGTGCTCATCCGCGCGATCGCCGAGGAGACCGGCTGGGAGGTGCAGGACTGCGGCACCC
>CAZKQE010000426.1:0-2303 GCA_964554725.1 uncultured bacterium | reverse complement strand
GCGAGACCGTGCTCATCGGCGCGGTCATGGAGCACATCGAGGAGGCCGGCATCCATTCCGGGGACTCGACCTGCGTCATCCCGCCGTTCACGATCGGCGAGACGGTGATCGCCGAGATCCGCGACGTCACCGCGCGGCTGGCGCGGGCGCTGGGTGTGCGCGGCCTGCTCAACATCCAGTTCGCGGTGCGCGGCGACCAGGTGTTCGTGCTCGAGGCGAATCCGCGCGCCTCGCGCACGGTGCCGTTCGTCAGCAAGGCGGTCGGCCTGCCGCTGGCCCGCCTCGCCGCGCGGGTGATGTCGGGCGAGCGTCTGGCCGACATCGCCCCGGCGATCGCGCCCGAGGCCGAGCTGGTGAGCGTCAAGAAGCCGGTGCTCCCGTTCGGCCGCTTCCCGGGCGAGGATGCGCTGCTCGGGCCCGAGATGAAGTCCACCGGCGAGGTCATGGGACGCGACCACGACTTCGGCCGGGCGCTGGCCAAGGCCCACCTCGGCTCGGGCGAGCCGCTGCCCGCCTCCGGCACGGTGTTCCTCAGCGTCCGGGACGGGGACAAGCGCGCCTGCACGTTCATGGCGAAGAAACTGGTCGAGCTGGGGTATCAGCTGGTGGCGACGCGGGGCACGGCCCGCTTCCTGCGCCGGAACGGCGTCGCCTGCCGGGACGTCTTCAAGGTGCACGAGGGGCGGCCGAACGCGGTGGACATGGTCGAGAACGGCGAGATCCAGCTCATCATCAACACCCCGCTCAGCCGCGCGTCGGAGTTCGACGAGCGGGCGATCCGCGAGCGCGCCGTGGCGCTCGGGGTGCCGGTGATCACCACGGTGGCCGGCGCGCTGGCGGCGGTGTCGGGCATGGAGGCGCTGGCGAAGGGCCCGCTGGAGGTCACGTCGCTGCAGGAGATCGTTTGAGCGGGCGGGGTCGGGATCGGGTACGGCCGCCGCGCGGCGCGCTCCCCACCCTGCTGGCGGTCGCGCTGCTCGCCTCGTCGTGCGCCTACTACAACACCTTCTACCTGGCGAAGCGCTACTACGCGACCGCGACCGCGGGGCTGCCCTACCCGGTCGAGAAGCCGACCGGGGCGCAGACCGGCAACTACCAGAAGTCCATCGACTACTCGAAGAAGGTGATCGCGAACTACCCGAAGTCGAAGTGGGTGGACGACGCCTACCTGCTGTGGGCGCAGGCGCTGCTCGGCAAGGACGACCCGCTGCAGACCGTGAACATGCTGCTCGACTTTCCCACCCGCTACCCGGCGAGCCCGCGCAAGGACGAGGCGATGTTCTACCTCGGGGTCGCCTACCGGCAGGCCCGCAAGCACCACGAGGCGCTCATCGCGCTCGACGCCTATCTGGCCCGGGCGCCCGACCGCGACCTCTCCCCGTACGCCCACCTCGAGCGGTCCCGGACCCTGATGTCGCTCGCGCGCCCGCTCGAGGCGGCGCAGGCGGCGAGCCGGGTCGTGGACGGGTTCCCGAAGAGCCCGCTGGTGGTGCGGGCGCGCGCCGCGCGCGCGGAGGCGCTGCTCGCCGCGGGCGACCCGGCCGCCGCGCGGGCGGACTTCCAGGCGCTGGGCCTGCGCTCGCTGGACGACGTCGAGCGCTTCTCGTACCTGCTGCGCGAGGCCGACTGCCTCGAGGCGGCGCGCGACTACGACGGCGGGCTCGCACTGCTGAACGCGGCGCTCGCGCACGAGCCGGCGCCGGTGAAGTCCCTGACCGGCGCGGCCCCGACCGGGCCGGGGGCGGACCGCTACGGACAGCTCACGTTGCGGATCGGCACCATCCACCTGCTGGCCGGACGGGCCGAGGACGCCCTCACCGCCTATCGGAACGTGCTGCAGGACTACCCGAAGACCGCGCTCGCGGCGGAGGCGCAGTACCGGATCGCCTACACCCACGAGACGGCGCTCGACGACTTCGACACCGCGCGCCAGGAGTACGCCAAGGTGCGCGACCAGTCGGTCGGCTCGGCGTTCTTCGCCCAGGCCACGCAGCGCCAGCAGAGTCTCGACCGGCTGGCGCGCTTCCGCAGCGCCGGCTCGGACTCGCTCGAGCGCCAGCTCGAAGCCGGCTTCCTGCTCGCCGAGCAGTACCTGTTCCAGCTCGACAAGCCCGAGCGGGCGCGCGAGGCCTACGCGGAGATCGCCCGCGAGCACGCGGGCTCGCCGCCGGCGGCCAAGGCGATGAACGCCGAGGCCTGGGTGCTGCGGCGCCGGCTCGACCGCCCGGCGGAGGCCGACAGCCTGCTGTGGCGGGTGGTGCGCGAGTACCCGGCGACCGAGGCGCAGCTGGCGGCGCGCGACT
>CAZKQE010000425.1:0-2308 GCA_964554725.1 uncultured bacterium | reverse complement strand
ACGGCCGCCGCGGCGCGGGCCGCGAGCCGCGCCGCCGCCGCGCTCGCCGGGGCGACGCGCGCCACCGGCCGCGCGCTCGAGGCGCGCAGGCGCCGCACCTCCTCGGCGGTGAGGTCGCGCCAGGTCCCGCGCGGCAGCGTCCCGAGCCGCAGCGGCCCGTAGGCCGGCCGGTGGAGCCGCGCGACGGTGAGCCCGACCGCCTCGCACATCCTGCGCACCTGGCGGTAGCGGCCCTCGTGCAGCACGATCTCCAGCTCGGCGCGGTCGGGTCGCGCGTTGCGCACCCGCACCTCGCAGGGGGCACTCACCACCCGCGGCTCGAACTCCACCCCGGCGCGGAGCCGCCGCACCTGGTGGGCGTCCGGCGGTCGGTCCACCCGCACCCGGTAGACCTTGCGCACGCCGTAGCGCGGGTGCATGAGGTGATGGGCCAGCTCGCCGTCGTTGGTCGCCAGCAGCAGGCCGCTGGTCTCGGCGTCGAGGCGGCCGACCGGGAACAGGCGCGGCCCCGGCGGCAGCAGCGTGCGGACGGTCGGGCGGCCGTCCGGGTCGTCGAGCGTGGTGATGACGCCGACCGGCTTGTGGAGCATCACGTAGCGGAGCGCCGCACGGCCGGGGATCGGGCGACCGTGCACCTCGATGCGGTCGCGCTCGGGCACCACGTGGGTGCCGGGCTCGCGGACCACGGTGCCGTTCACGCGCACGGAACCGGCCGCGATCAGGGCGTCGCACTTGCGGCGCGCCCCGAGACCGCGCGCGGCGAGCAGCTTGTTGAGCCGCACGCCGCCGCTCCCGGGGCCCGTCGCCTCCCCCTCCCGCCGCTGCCGCGCCGCGCGGGCGGCCGCGCGCCGCCCCGGTCGCCCGCGGCGTCCACCGTCCCCGGCGCCCGGGTCGTCCGCGCGCGGGTCGTCAGTCACCGGACCGCTCGGAGGAGCGGCTCAGGTCCTCGGCCAGCGCCTCCTCGATGTCGCCCTCGAGCGGCTCGACCTCGTGCGGGCGGTCGCTCGAGGCCGGCAGGTCGTGCCCCACCATCGCCACCACCTCGAGCTCGGAGAAGACGGTGTTGGGCACCGTGCCGGCCGGCGCCTCGAGCTCCATCATGTCGAGCTGCTCGGGCTCGCGGGCGGCGACCAGCGCGCGCAGCTCCTCGGGGCGGGGCAGCTCCGCCAGCTCCTTGAGTCCGAAGTAATCGAGGAACTCCTGGGTGGTGCCGTAGAGCAGCGGCCGCCCGACCACCTTCGAGCGGCCGCGGATCGTGACCAGGTTGCGCTCGAGCAGGGTGGTGAGCACCGCGCTCGAATCCACGCCGCGGATCGCCTCGACCTCGGACTTCGTCACCGGCTGCTTGTAGGCGATGATCGCCATGGTCTCGAGTGCCGCGCGCGAGAGCCGCATCTTCTTCTTGCCGCGCAGCAGGCGCCCCACCCACTCGGCGTGCTCGGCGGCGGTGACCAGCAGGTGGCCGCCGGCGATCTCGCGCAGCTGCACGCCGGCCTCGCGCGCCGCGTAGGCGGCCTCGAGCGCGCGCAGCGCCTCGGCCACGCGGTCCGGCGGCGTGTCGAGCGACTCGGCGAGCAGGGTGAGTGGAAGCGGCTGATCGGACGAGAACAGCAGCGCCTCGAGCGCCGCCTCAAGGTTCGACGGGGGCATCCGCCTCACTTCCTTCCCGGGTGCGGGCGACGATCTCGATGTCGCCGAAGGGCTCGGCCTGGCTCACGGCGACCTGGCCGAGCTTGACCAGCTCGAGCAGCGCGATGAAGGTGACGATCACCTCCGCGCGTGCCCGGCATTCCTGCATGAGGACGAGGAACGAGACCGACCCGCGCTCCGCCACCGTGCGGGCGATCAGCGACATCTTGTCCTCGACGTCGTACGTCTCGCTGCGGATGTCGTAGACCGCCTGCTCGGGGATGCGCTGCATGACGCGGTTCAGGGCGTCGAGCAGGTCGAACAGCGTCGCCGGCGCGAGCGGCAGCGGGCCGCCCTCCTCGGCCCCGGGCACCATGCCGCGCTCGAACAGCTGGCGGCGCTCCTCCTCGCGCGACTTGAGGGTGCCGGCCGCCTCCTTGAACTGCCGGTACTCGAGCAGGCGCTGGACCAGCTCCTCGCGCGGGTCGCCCTCCTCCTCCTCCTCGCCCGGCGCCGGCAGCGGCAGCAGCATCTTGGCCTTGATCCGCATCAGCGTCGCCGCCATGACCAGGAACTCGCCGGCGACGTCGAGGTCGAGCGAGCGCATGAGCTCGATGTAGCTCAGGTACTGCTGGGTGATGTGGGAGATCGGGATGTCGTAGATGTCGATCTCGTCGCG
>CAZKQE010000424.1:0-2321 GCA_964554725.1 uncultured bacterium | reverse complement strand
GAGCCCCGGCCGGGTCCGCCCGCACGCCCGGGTCGCCCGCAGGCTCGCGACCCCCATCGCGCCGAGCCCGACCGCCAGCAGGGCGGCGAACGGCAGGGCGCCCGGGTGGCCGGCCCGCCAGGCCAGCGCGCCCACCCCCGCGAACCCGAGCGCCAGCGCCAGCTCGCTGCGACCCTCGAGCCGCCGCGCCTCCAAGGCCCGCCGCCGGGGAGCCCGGGCTCCGCACACGTCGCCGGTCTTGGGTGTGCGCTCCCAGTCCCCCGGGTGGCGTCCGAGGCCGCGCACCGCGGCGACCGCGTTGTTGACCGAGAGCCCGATCCCGAGCAGCAGCGCCGCCGCCACGTCCCGCGCCCGGCGCAGCGCCCCCGCGCCGGAGCGGCGCTGGCCGGCGACCAGGAACAGGCACACCGGGAGCACGCCGAGCGCCACCACCGCCGCCTGGATCGCCCACGCGACCCGCGGCGGCAGCGACGCGGGGGTGAGCAGCGCCGGCAGCAGGAGCGCGCCGAGGGCGAGCAGGAGCGGGTAGGCGACGTTCCCGGTCAGGTGGAACGAGGCCTCGACCTTGACCCGCAGCGGCAGCGGCGAGCGCCAGACGCGGCGCAGCAGCTTGCGGGCGGTCTGGATGGAACCGCGGGTCCAGCGGCGCTGCTGGGAGCGCAGGGCGGCGACGTCGCCCGGCAGCTCGGACGGCGCGACCACCTCCTCGTCGAAGACGAAGCGCCAGCCGCGCAGCTGGGCCCGGTAGCTGAGATCGAGGTCCTCGGTCAGGGTGTCGGCGGTCCAGCCGCCGGCGTCCTCGATGCAGGACCGCCGCCACACGCCGGCCGTGCCGTTGAAGTTGAAGAACAGGCCGGCGTGCATGCGCGACGGGTGCTCGATGAGGAAGTGGGCGTCGAGCAGGGTCGCCTGGGCGGCGGTGAGCAGGGAGCGGCCGCGGTTGAGATGACCCCAGCGCGCCTGCACCATCCCCACCGCGGGATCGGCGAAGCGCGGCGCCAGCCGCCGCAGGAAGTCGGGCGGCGGGACGAAGTCGGCGTCGAAGATCGCCACCAGCTCGCCGCGCGCGCGGGCGAGCCCCGCGGCGAGCGCCCCCGCCTTGTAGCCGGCGCGATCGCGCCGCCGCAGGTGGTGGATGTCCACGCCGCGGGCGCGGTGCCGGGCGACCGCGGCGGCGGCGAGCGCGCACGTCTCGTCGCTCGAGTCGTCGAGCACCTGGATCTCGAGGCGCTCCGGCGGGTACTCGAGCGCCGCGGCGGCGTCGATCAGGCGCGTCACCACCCGGCGCTCGTCGTAGACCGGGAGCTGGACCGTGACGGGCGGGAACGGCCGCGCCGCGGACCGCTCCGGGCCCGGGCGGCGCCGGCGCCCCTGCCACCAGCGCCACAGCAGCAGGTAGCGGTGCGAGGCGTAGAGGACCACCAGGCCCTGCACGGCGGCGTAGGCGGCCACGGCGGCCAGCTGCAGCCACGGCAGCGCCGCGGCGGAGACCACGGTCGGAGGGACGGGGCCGGGGAGCATGGCCTCGGAACCTAGGGACCGGCTCCGGCGGGGTCAAACGGGACGGGCACGCGACCCCGTACGACCCGGCCGCGCGCCCGTGACCGGGGGCCGGCTAGTCGACGACCTCGTAGTCGGCGTCCACCGCGCCCCCCTTGCCCTTCCCCGCCTTCTCGGTGCGCTCCCCCTCGCCACGCTCCGGCTCGCCGGCCGGGGCGCCGTCCGCGCCGGGCGGCGGCCCCGCGGCCTGGTAGAGGGCGGCGGCGGCCGCGTGCCACGCCTGTTCGAGCCCGCCGGTCGCGGCGGTGATCGCCGCCGTGTCCTCGCCCTTCAGGGCCTCGCGGACGCGGATCAGCTCGCCCTCGACGCGCGACTTCACGGCGGCGTCCAGCTTGTCGCCGTGCTCCTTCAGGTTCTTCTCGACCTCGTACACCATCGCGTCGGCGCGGTTGCGGCCCTCGACCGCCTCCTTGCGCTGCCGGTCCTCGTCGGCGTGGGCCTCGGCCTCCTTCACCAGGCGGTCGATCTCGCCCTCGCTCAGGCCGCTCGAGGCCTCGATGCGGATGCTCTGCTCCTTGCCGGTCGCCCGGTCCTTGGCGGAGACGTGGAGGATGCCGTTCGAGTCGATGTCGAACGTCACCTCGATCTGCGGCGTGCCGCGCGGCGCCGGCGGGATGCCGTCGAGGTGGAACCGCCCGATGCTCTTGTTCGCGGTCGCCACCGGCCGCTCGCCCTGCAGGACGTGCACCTCGACCGTGGTCTGGCTGTCGGACGCGGTCGAGAACACCTGGCTCTTCGTGGTCGGGCTGGTCGTGTTCCGC